>JALVVJ010000148.1:929-1758 GCA_027023475.1 Flavobacteriales bacterium | reverse complement strand
TGCTGTGGGTGAGCGACAAATCCTTGCGTTCCAAACTTTTGATGTAACGCATCAATTCGGTTTCGCTACGGTAGCGGCGGAAAACCTCCTGATGCATAAATTCGTCGGTGCGTAAATCTTCCTTCGGTAAGCGTCCTGCTGCTTCTTCGGGCAAGGAAATATTTTTTCCGGTGGCCCGGCCGATAATATCGATTAGTTTCGCGAGTTCGGCTTCGGTGGTCAGTTCGTCCAGGGAAATCAAAATGGTTCCCGGGCCTTCGAAATAGTTCAGGTTGATTTGTTCGGCCTCGGCAAGGGGGCGGATTTTTTCGTGCGGTATTTCCAGGCGAAGGGTATCAAAAAAACGTTTATTTCGTTGTTCAATACCGGCTTTTTCCAATGCGGCGGCCAAACGTGCCGTCAAGGAGTGAACACGGCGGGCAATGCGTTGCAGCCCTTCGCGCCCGTGATACACGGCATACATTCCGTTCATGATGGCCGTAAGGGCCTGGGCGGTGCAAATGTTTGACGTAGCGTGTTCGCGTTTGATGTGTTGTTCGCGTGTTTGCAGGGCCATGCGCAGGGCGCGGTTGCCACGGGCATCGACACTTACGCCGATGATGCGGCCGGGCACCTGGCGTTTGTAGTCCATACGCGTGGCCAAGAATCCCGTATGCGGACCGCCATAGCCCAAGGGCAAACCTAAGCGTTGGGTTCCGCCCGTTACGATGTCCACACCCTCGAAATGCCCCGGCGGGCGCAAAAGCGTAAGCATCAACAGGTCGGTATGGACGGCGGTTTTGATTTCCGCTTCGCGGAATACTTTCAACCGGGCATCCAAATCGGGAAT
>JALVVJ010000148.1:0-919 GCA_027023475.1 Flavobacteriales bacterium | reverse complement strand
TCGGGCCGGAAGGTCAATGGATTATCCGTAACCAATTCAATACCCTTGAAGCGCGCCCGGGTTTTGACCACTTCCAGGACATGGGGAAAAAGACCTTCGTCTACAAAAAATCGGTTGGCGCGGGCCTTTTTTTGCTGCCGCGACCGCAGGTTGAACAGCATCAACATGGCTTCGGCGGCGGCCGTGGCGTCGTCCAATAGCGAAGCGTTGGCCAATTCCATGCCCGTGAGTTCGGTGAGCATAGTTTGGTAGTTGAGCAATGCTTCGAGCCGCCCTTGCGATATTTCGGCCTGATAGGGCGTGTAGGACGTATACCACGAAGGGTTTTCCAAAATATTGCGCCGTATCACGCCCGGCATGTGGGTGCCGTAGAAGCCATAACCGATATAGGAACGCCAAATCCGGTTGCGCGAAGCCAAATCATTCAAATCCTCTTCCAAGGCGGCTTCGGTCAAAGGCTCGGGCAAATTCAAAGGCGTAGTCCGGCGAATGTCGTCGGGAATGGTTTGCGCCATGAGGGTTTCCAAATCGGGCACGCCCAGGGTGTTCAACATTTGACGCTGTTCGCCGGCATCGGGCCCGATATGGCGGTAGAGGAAATCCGGTTGCGTGCTCATTGGGCCATGGGTTTAGGCGCCGTATTTTTCGGCGGTTTTTTCGGCGATTTTGACAATGAGTTCCGTGGCCTTTTGCATGGATTCCAGGGGAACATATTCGTAGGGGCCGTGAAAGTTCAAACCGCCGGCAAAAATATTGGGACAAGGCAAACCTTTGAACGACAATTGGGCACCGTCGGTTCCACCGCGGATGGGCTTGATTTTGGGTGTGATACCCAAATCTTTCATGGCCGCTTCGGCAATTTCGATAATGTGCATGTTGGGCCGGATTTTTTCCAGCATATTGTAATACTGGTCTTTCA
>JALVVJ010000147.1:691-1769 GCA_027023475.1 Flavobacteriales bacterium | reverse complement strand
ACCCGGACATTGGTGGCATCGCCTCCCAAACCCCAAAGCGTGTCGGACGGGTAAAGCACCACCCCACCCTGCCTGATGACCTCCAAAATGTTCATCTACCGTGTTTTTTTTCCATAGCCTTCAAATAACCATAACGTTTCCATGTTGCTTTGGAGTAGTGCCGTGCCAAACGCCAACCCAACCGGCCATCCAAGAACCCCAGATGAAGAATATAGTGCTTGAAAAACCTGTATACAGACTTAATAAACTGCCGCCAAGCCCGGTATTTACGTCCCTGTTCAAACCACTCACGAGCCCTGAGCCGGGCATAGAAATCCAATTTGTTTTCGAATTGTTCGAAGCTTTGATAGGTATAATGCAGTAAAGGGTTTTTCAAGAAACCCGTCTTACCGTTATTTTTTATTTCCTCGTGAACATAATGGCCATTATAACGTGCAAAATCACGATGAAAAAGCCGGATACATTTATCGTTTTGCCACCCGCTGAAACGGATGCGGTGCTTGCCCACAAAGTTGATACGTTTGATCCAATAGGCCGTATGTTTGTCGGTGGAATGCATAGTTTGCAAAATTTCGTTGCGCAGTTCCCCGGGCACGCGTTCGTCGGCATCCAACACAAAAATCCAATCGTGCTTGGCCTGCTCGATGGCAAAGTTTTTTTGGGAGGAAAAATCATCGAATTGCCGCTGAATTACCCGCGCACCCATTTTACGGGCAATTTCCACCGTCCGGTCATTGGATATGGAATCGATCACCAATATTTCATCAGCCCATTGCACGGACTTTATGGCATCGGCAATATTTTTTTCTTCGTTTTTGGTGGGAATAATAGCGGTTATGCGCCGGTCGGTTTTGGCCGGGATGGCTTTGGGTTCGAATATGTCCACTTTTCCATTGAGCACATCAAAATAAGCTGCCACATAATTGCGTGCAGCGTTTTTCCAAGTAAATTGGTTCGACCAACGAATAATTTCTTCCCTACGATTGTTTTTCCGGTAATCTTCGAGCCCATGCAATAAAACTTTGCGCATATGTTCCGGCTCGAAATTTTGGAAATAATAGGCCACATGGCCACCTAC
>JALVVJ010000147.1:0-681 GCA_027023475.1 Flavobacteriales bacterium | reverse complement strand
AAAAACGGGCTTTCCCAATCGCATGGCTTCCACGGGCGGCATACCAAATCCCTCGGAAATGGATGGAAACAAAAAAGCCTCGGCCCGCGACATATACCAATATTTTTCTTCATCCGACACGGGTCCGGTCAATATTACGCGATTTTCCACTCCGAATTTACGCGCTTCGGCCCGGATCTGCTCCACATATTCTTTGTCGGGATGAATACCGGCAATAATTAATTCGAAATCTGTTCCTGGAAGCAAGCGGGGGAGCACATGAAAATGTTTTTTATATAAAACCGTGCCAACGGTAAACAAAAAAGGCCTTTCCGGCCGGTAGCGCGGTGCATCGAATTCCGGAAAATGTTTTACTTCCACTCCGTTATAGATCACCCGTACGGGTTTTCCGTGTGTATCCAAATGCTGTTCCACATCGCGGCGCACATAATCGGAAATGACCGTTATCATATCGGCACGGTCGATACGCTCCTGGATTTGTTGTAGCAAACGTTTTTTCTTTAATTCGGGTTTATCGGTATATAAAAAATTAAGATCGTGGATGGTATAAACAAATTTGATTTTTCCTTTGGGAACATACTTGGTCAATTGCCAGGTACCGTGCCAAATATCATAACGCCAATCTTTATAAAGAAAAATTTTGTCCCATTGCTTGCGATTCACCGCAGGAAGATCTCCGGG
>JALVVJ010000146.1 GCA_027023475.1 Flavobacteriales bacterium | reverse complement strand
TTCCGCGGTTCCGGCAGCCCTGCGGTCTGCCTCCACGGCTCCGCGAGCCCTGGCGGTCTCGCTTCGCAGCTCGGGGAGCCGGCACGCCTGGCCTACGGCGCTGCGTTTGTCTCCCCTCGCAGGCTGCGGAGCCGCCTGCGGCGTCTCCTTGCGGCCCTCGGAGCCCTTCGGTCTCCTCGGGAAGCGGCGAACCCGCCGCGCGGTTTCGCCTTCAATGTTTGCAGTAGCGGACAAGCATAAACCCGGATATTCCAACCAAGGCCGGATGTTCCATTGTGGACGCGCGATTTATCGCGCGTAAATTGCGCCAGGGATGGGAGCGGTTATGCGGTGGCCGTGCGCCGTAGGCCTGCCGTGGCGGCGGGGCGACCAGCAGGAAGCCACGCCCGCCACGCTTGCAGGGCAAGAGCGGACGGCTGCCGCATTTAAGCGGACAGCCCGGCGGGCGCCACGTGAACGCCGGCGGGTGCGAAAGCGTTCCGTCGTCTTGAAGCAACCGCCGATGCGTGAACGTGTGCGGCCGGGCGCCCAAAAAAACATTATTCCCGAAAGAAATAGCTTGGCCGTAAAACCGGAAATTCGTATCTTGGCCTTGTGAGCGACTACCGGAAAATTATCGATGAAATCAGGGCGGGGAAAGTCCGTAACGTCTATCTTTTGGGCGGTGAGAATCCCTATTTTGCCCGCAAAATCGAAGCGGCCCTGCCCGATGCCGTGGTGCCCGAAGCGGCGCGCAGTTTCGATATGGCCGTGCTCTACGGAGGCGAAGTGAAGGTGGAAGACGTGGTGGGTCAGGCGATGGGTTTTCCGATGATGGCCGAACGCCGCCTGGTGATTGTGCGCGAGGCACAGGCCCTGTTCAAGCAAGCGGCGGCCCAAAATGCGCTGGTGGAATTTTTGAATAATCCGCCCGAAAATAGCGTGGTGTGTATCCGCTTCAACGACAAGCTGCCGGCCAAAATCAAAAAAGCCGCCGGGAAGTCCGAAAACATCGTGGTGTTCGAAAGCAAACGGATCTACGACAATCAATTGCCCGGGCTTATTCGCGAAATCTTTGCCGACTTTGACCTGCATCCCGACCCGCGCGCCCTGCAAATGCTGGCCGAAGCCACCGGCACCGACCTGCTGCGGGTGGAAAAAGAGGCCGAAAAATATGCGCTGTTTTTTGCGCCGGGGTCCAAAATAGGCCCGGCCGACGTGGAAACCTATACGGGCATTAGCAAGGACTACAATATTTTCGAGTTCAAATCGGCAGTGGTTACGGGCGACTATGCCAAGGCCTTGAAAATTGCCGAAATGTTTGCCCAAAATCCCAAGGAGCATCCGCTGCTGGCCATTATTCCCACACTCTACGGCTTTTTTACCACGCTCTATGCCTACCACACCCACCCGCAAAAAAACGACAAGCGCAAACTGGCCGCCGACCTGAAAGTGAATCCGTATTTCCTGAACGAATACTATGCGGCCGCCCGCCGCTATCCGTTGCGCAAGGTGTCGGATATTATCGGGGTGCTACGTGAAACCGATTTGGCCGTAAAGGGTTATCCCGGGGGGCAGGCCGGGTATCGCGATATGCTCCATCAAATGCTTTTCCGTATTATGCACTAAATTCCGTATTATGAACAAGGAACGTAACAAGGTTTTTCGCGCCGTCGATGCCGGAAAACTCACCGGTTTTTTGGACGGATTGTTTCGCCACACCCCGCGCGATCATTATATCGTAAAAATCGTTTCCAAGCATATTCCCAACGAGGAATTATGGGCGCTGTTGGAAAAATACCGGAGCAAAATAGAATGGTATGTAAAGGAAAAATCCTTGGTTTTTGTGATCGACGACTACGACGACCCCGATACCATACCCGAATGGCTGTCGGTGGCGCCATCGGAATTGGAGGCCTCGGACATCATTGATTTTGAGCAGATTGAGCGGGATTTGGGGTTTTGAGGGGGATAATTTCTTGCCGGAACCTAAACGAAAACTTTATAAGCGGCTTAAAAATTCCCGGATATTTTCACCTTGTTCCAAGCCCAATTTGTTTTTGAGCCGGTATTGGGCGTTGCGCACGCTTTGGTAGGTGATGTTCAGAATGGAGGCAATTTCCTTGTTGGTCATATTAAGCCGTAGCAAAGTGGCAAGCCGGATGTCATTATCGGAAAGGGCGGGTTGTTTTTCACGCAGTCGGCGGACAAAATCCTTGTTCACCTGTTCAAAATAGATTTTAAAGGTTTCCCAATCTTTATCCGACGACAGCAGTCGCTTGATTTTGTGGCGCAAATCGGAAAGTAATTTATCGGTTTCGGAAGTGCTATGGGAACGGATATGCGAAATTTCTTTCAGAATTTCGGAGAGTAATTGGTTTTTTTGTAGCATATTGAGGGCGTGAATGGTCAATTGTTTGTTTTTGAGTTCCAATTGTTCGTTTAAACTCTGTGCCAGAATTTCGGCTTTTTCTTTTTCGGCTTCCATAAGTTTTTGTTTGCGTTTACGCTTTTGTGCATAGCCATAGGCCGACAAACCGATAAAAAGAAGCAATGCCAACGAACTGCCCAGGAGAATACGAAAACGCAGACGGTCGAGGTATTGGCGGTGTTGCAGTTGTTCGATGCGACGTTGTTTTTCCAAATTATGATAACGGCTATCCAATTCGGCCAATTGACGATGAAATTTTTCGGCTTGCAATGAATCTTTGATGCGTATGTATTGGCGTAAGGTGTCGTAAGCGGCATTGGAGCGGTTCATTTTACGGAGATTTTCCGCATAGGCCTTATAGGATTTTTGGAGCATCAGTCCGAAACCGGTATTACGGGCAATGGCAATGGCCGAATCCAAATAGCGGTTACTTTCGGTATAGCGCCCCAAATTGCTCAAACATTCGGCCGAAACATTATAGCCAATGGCACGGTCTTCGTCGGTTCCGTAACGCCGGAACAATGCCATGGCCTTTTGAAGATATTCCCTGGTTTTAGTGGCATTGCCCAAACGGGAGTAAATAATGGCCATATCGGCATAGGCATTGCCCAGCGGAACTTTACCCTGCGGAAGCAAACGCAAAAGTTCAATGGACTTTTGTAAATTTTCGAGGGCTTGGTCGTATTTTTTGAGATACAGGTAACAAATGCCCACATTTTGATAGGCCACGGCCGTACCGAATTTATTGGAAATCCTTCGGGCGGCATCCAAGGTCTTGCGATAATACTCCAAGGCCTTATCGTAGCGGTTCATACCGTAATATATATTTCCAATCATCAATGAAGCCCTGGCCAATCCTTTGAGATATCCGGTACTGTCGGCCAAAGTTATGGCGCGGTTCATCAATGCAAGGGTGGAATCGTTTTTTTGCCAGTAGTCGTAAATATAGCCGCGTTCCACCAGAAGGTCGATATAGGTTGCCGTATCGCCTGCCCGCAAGGCGTAGTCTTGTGCTTTCCGGTAAATACGGTCGGCATCGGCGTAGTGATTTTTAAAGTATTGAATATCGCCCAGTTTGTAGTATAAGCGGGCCAATTGTAGGGTGTTGTTTCGTATGTCCGATTCTCTTAGTATTTGATGAATCAGATTTTCGGCCGAATCCAGTTGGTGTTTTCGAACATAAACTTCGACCAGATGCAAACCCGCTTGCAGGTGTTTGTTTCCACTACTTTGTTCAAAATGGATTTTTAACGCTTGAATGCTATCGGACTTTTGGGCATATATAGGCGACGGAAACATACCGGCCGAAAGCATAATAAGGTACAGGAATAAAAATTTACGAATACTGAAATTTTTCGGGCGGCGCATTTGTATTTTCATCATTAATCCAGGATAAATTTATAAAAACTTGGAAATCGGGAAAAGATTTTTGTGGTTTTTCGTAGAATTAACTTTGGATAAATAAGTATAAAATGTTTGTATAAAAATGCGGATTAATATTGAATAATTCTTACTTATTTTGGGACAAAAATCGAGGTAAAATTATTGAACATTGCACAATATAGTGATAATCAATAGGTTAATTGTTTTCGTTTTTAACATTTAAAGGGCCAATGAGTACAGAAAAAGTACATTCATTTTTTGGTGGGAAGTGGCGGGTAAGTGTAATTTTGGTATAAAAATACAAAGATGAAAACCACTTGCAAGATTTTGTTGTTGGCCCTGCTGATTTTTACTCCCATTTCGATATATGCCCAGGCAGCCATAAACACTGATGGCAGTAATCCGGACAGTTCGGCCATGCTGGACATCAAAAGTACTACAAAAGGGCTTTTAATTCCGCGGATGACCGAGGACCAACTTACACAAATTCCTTCGCCTGCACGGGGCTTGATGGTTTATCAAACCGATAATGATGCCGGTTTTTATTATTTCAATGGCACGAACTGGATTAAATTTACCGATGCTTCGGGTGAGGTCAAAGAAATCAATGATTTGTTGGATGGGAGGTCGGATCATTCATCGGTTTTTTTGGGTTGGGGTGCCGGTGCCCAAGACGACCAAAATAACAATGGAAATGTTGGTGTGGGTTTGAATGCCCTTTCTTCCAATACTACGGGATATGATAATACCGCCACCGGTAGCAATGCCCTTTCTTCCAACACTACGGGAGATGGGAATACCGCCACCGGAAACAATGCACTTCACTCCAACACAATGGGCTATTGGAACACCGCCACCGGAGTGAATGCCCTTTACTCCAACACATCAGGGGATAGTAATACTGCCACCGGAAACAATGCACTTTATGACAACACTACGGGTGAATATAATACCGCTATCGGAAATAATGCCCTTTTTCGTAACACTACGGGAGATAGTAATACTGCCACTGGAAATAATGCCCTTTACTCCAACACATCAGGGGATAGTAATACCGCCACCGGAAACAATGCACTTTATGACAACACTACGGGAGAATATAATACCGCCATCGGAAACAATGCCCTTTTTCGTAACACTACGGGAGATAGTAATACCGCCACCGGAAATAATGCACTTCACTCCAATACTACGGGATTTGAGAATACCGCCACCGGAAGAGACGCACTATATGACAACACTACGGGATTTCAAAATACTGCCACCGGTGTGAGAACTCTTTATTCTAATACTACGGGATATAGGAATACTGCCTTCGGAAGAGATGTTCTACAATTCAATAGAACGGGAAATAATAATACCGCCATAGGAAATGGAGCCCTTCGTTCAAACACCACAGGTTCCTCCAATGTGGCCTGTGGTCCCTTGGCTCTCTACAAAAATACCGACCGTTCCAATCTGGTAGCCATAGGCGATTCGGCGCTGTATCATAATGGTGAAAATGTTTCTGCAAATTATCACGCCACACAAAATACCGCCGTAGGTTCCAAGGCGCTATATGCTAATACCAAGGGATATAACAACACAGCGCTTGGTTTTCATAGTTTAAATGCCAATACGGAGGGATATGATAATACCGCCACCGGAACTGACGCACTTTATTCCAATACTACAGGAGATCGTAATACCGCCACCGGCAGCCATGCCCTTTATTCCAACACTACCGGATATTGGAATACCGCCACCGGTGAATCTACCCTTTCTTCCAACACTACGGGATATGATAATACCGCCACCGGAATGCAGGCCCTTTCTTCCAATACTACGGGATATGGGAATACCGCCACTGGAAAAAGTGCTCTTTCTTCTAATACTATGGGAGATCATAATACCGCCACCGGATATTATGCCCTTCATTCCAACACTACCGGATATTGGAATTCCGCCAACGGAGCCGGTGCGCTTTATTCCAACACCACAGGTTCCGCAAATGTAGCTTACGGCGCCAAAGCCCTCTATAAAAACACCGACCGTTCTTATCTGGTGGCCATAGGTGATTCGGCCCTATATCATAACGGTGAAAATGCGCAATATAGCTTTCAAGCTACAAAAAATACTGCTGTGGGCTCCAAAAGCTTGATGGCCAATACCACAGGATGTGAAAATACAGCCATCGGTCACCATTCATTATATTCCAATACAACAGGATGTGATAATACGGCAACGGGAGCTTTTGCACTTGCTAGTAATACAAGCGGATATAAGAACACAGCCATCGGAGAAATGGCACTTCCATACAATAGTACAGGATATTACAATACGGCAATAGGTTATTACGCTCTTTACTATAACACCACAGGAAATTACAATACCGCACTAGGTTATAGAGCATATTTTACGACCAATGATTTACATAATACCACTTGCCTGGGATATCTTTCAGGCGGAATAGCTAATACCGATAACCGCATCGAAATCGGCAACACCAGCGTTAGTTGGATCGGCGGACAGGTAACGTGGAGTACATACAGCGATGCACGCTTCAAAACCCATGTACAAGAAAACGTTCCGGGCCTGAATTTTATCCTGCGGCTCAGACCGGTCACATACCACTGGGATATTCATCACATGAACGATATGTTGAAGGACAAAAAAGAAAATAATGCGGATTGGCCCACCAAATACGACATCGAAAATATGCAAATTTCCGGCTTCATTGCCCAAGAAGTGGAACAAGCGGCCCGTGAATGCGGTTATGATTTTAGCGGTGTGCAAAAGGCCGAAGACCAAAACGGCGTTTACAGCATCAGCTATGCTCAGTTTGTCGTCCCGCTGGTCAAGGCCGTACAGGAACAACAGGAAATCATCCGGCAATTGCAACAAAAAATCCAAGAACTGGAAAAACAAGTAAAAGAATTTCAACAGGCCGATAAACCCTAGTGTTTTCTTGGCTAAGTGGGGGTTATTTAAGGCCGTAACCGTCCCGGGAATTCAACAAGGAAGTTTTCCGGGGCGGTTTTTTAATGAATTACTTGCCGCAAAATCCTTTTCAAAAAAATAAAATTATTTTTGCGCCAGAATAAAATAATCCGGCATGCTGGATAGTTATATCAAAGACGAAAACGGTTTCCGTTACTTGGAAGTGGGAAAAGGGCAACCTTTGGTTATCCTGCACGGTATCATGGGCGGGTTGAGCAACTTCAATGATGTGATTCATCACTTCAAAGACCGCTTTCGCATCCTGATGCCCGAACTGCCGGTTTACACCTTTCCGCTACTGAAAACCAACGTAAAAAGCTTTGCCAAGTTCTTGCATAAATTCCTGGAATTCAAGGGCGCCGAAAACCCGATTTTGTTGGGCAACTCCCTGGGCGGGCATGTGAGTTTGTATTTTGTAACGCATCACGACTTACCCGTCAAGGCCATGGTGCTCACCGGAAGTAGTGGATTGTATGAAAAGGGTTTCGGCGAAAGCTATCCGCAACGCAAGAATTACGATTATATCAAACGTAAAACCCAGGAAGTTTTTCACGACCCGCGCATGGCCACCAAGGAATTGGTGGACGAGGTTTTTCGTATAGTGAACAACCGGAACAAAATATTGCGTACACTTTCATTGGCCAAAAGCGCCATTCGCCACAACATGGCCAAAGATTTACCCAAAATCAAAATTCCCACGGCCCTGATTTGGGGCAAACAGGATGTGGTAACACCGCCCGATGTGGCCGAAGAATTCCACCGGCTCCTGCCCGATTCGGAACTTTATTGGATTGACAAGGCCGGACACGCACCCATGATGGAACGGCCCGAAGAGTTTAATACCATCCTGGAAGATTGGTTCCGTAAGCGGAAATTGATTTGATTTTTTTTCCTTCAAAAAAATCCCTTGCCGCCAACTGGCAAGGGATTTCGATTTTCCGACTTTAATTCCAACTCAATTTGCACGGAAAATAATGGGTAAATTATACTGAACCCTTACCGGTTTGCCGCGTTGCTGACCCGGTTGCATTTTGGGTAATTGTTTCAATACACGAACCGCTTCGTTTTGCAATTCTTTGTAAGAACTGCGCGATTTGATGTCCACCACATTACCTTTTTCATCCACTATAAATTGAGCATACACCTTAACAATGCCGGTGGCGCCTATATCTTCGCCTATACTTCGGTCAAAATGACGACGGATAAACCGCTCTATCTTTCGACTCATACAAGCTTTGAGCTTATCTTTATCGCCCTTGTATTTTTCGCAACCCGGAAACACAGGTGGGGATTCCACCAATATGAACGGGACGGTTACTTGTTCATTACCATCCGGTTCTATGGCTTGGGGAAGGTCGGGTATCGTGTCATCGGGAAGGATTTCCGTTCCTCCGAAATGAGGGAGCGAATCCTTCATGTTATTATCAACCGGATGAATCACATCGGGAGGAAGTCTTTTAACCACCTGCTTTTGAGGTTTGGGTTTTTCCGGCTTTTTAATCAAACGGTCTTGTTCCAAATCATCACTTCCATCAAACCAATTTTGAGCACCGGCATAAACATTTTCATAACGCTTACTTTCCACTACACGCCACGATGCAAAAAGCACCAACACCAATCCCAACAACAGAAACAATCCGCTAAACCGGTTCAAATCGGCGCGGGGAGATTTTTTTCCTGATAACATAACATAAGGTTTTTGGGGTTATAGGTTTAAACATTCAAAAATTATTCCAAAAATCAAGATATAAAAACAAATAACTCGTTTTCAATGATTTACAAAAACACCCATTATATTTTTTCCATATAAAAAAACCTTGCCGTTGCCGGCAAGGAATTAATTATTGCGGGTTAGTTAATACTTGTTATCCGTCCACGCGGAACTGAATGGGAAGATTATAGCGCACACGAACCGGTTTGCCACGTTGTTGACCGGGTTTCATTTTGGGTAATTTTTTGAGCACACGAATAGCTTCTTTTTCCAATTCTTTGTAAGAACTACGGGCCCTGATTTCCACTACATTGCCGTTTTTGTCCACAATAAACTGCGCCCAGACCTTAACTATACCCGAAGCACCAATATCCTCACCAATACCTTTATCAAAATAACGGTTGATAAAACGCTCGATTTTCCGGCTCATACAGTCTTTAAGTTTTTTCTTATTGCCTTCGTATTTCTCACAACCGGGAAACACCGGTGCCGATTCTACAAACTGGAAAGCCACATCCACTTCTTCTTCGGGTTCTTCGGTTTGGATTTCTTCGGGTTCATCTACGGCTTCTTCTTCGTCGGTTTCACTGGACTGAAATTCTATTTCTTCCACCTTTTCTTCGTCTTTTACCTTTTTTACCTCGGCAGGCGGAGCTTTCTTTTGCTGTTGTTGTTCGATTTTGGGTTGCTCGATTTTTACTTCCTTGTTTTGTTCCAAATCTTCGGCATTGACCACCCATTTTTCATCATCAAATTTTTCTTTTTCGTATTGTTTGTATTCCACAATACGCCACGAAACAAAAAGAACAAAAACCAATCCCAACCACAGGAACAAACTGCTAAAACGGTTCAGATCGGCGCGTGGTGATTTTTTTTCTTCCATAACAAAAATTTTTTACAGTATTACCCGTTTTGAATCTCTACAAAAATAATACCAATCCCGCGATTTTCCAATTTATTCCAATTATTTGTTTTAAATCATTGAAAAAAAGTTATTTACCTAAAAATATACCTGACCGTTTGACCATGATTGTCCTGCATTTCCACGATGGTCCGGCCGCCGGTTTCGTGAAGTGTATTCACCACATCGTCGGCCGTATAAACAGGCACATCATTGATTTTGGTGATGATAAATCCCGGCTCAATGCCATTGGCCAAGAGTTCGCGATTGTTGATTTGGGCTATCAAAACCCCGTTTTCCAAACCGCGTTTGCGTAGCTCTTTTCGTGTGAGGTTTTTGACCAACATACCCCAGTTACCCACATAGGCCGTATCGTTTTTTTGCAATACGACCGGAAGGACTTTTTGTTTGCCGCCCGGCTTAATGATTTTGAGCAATAGTTTGCTTCCCGGCTCCTTTGATTTGAGATATTCCAAAAACTGGGACATGGTCGAAACTTTTTGGTCATTAACTCCAATGATAATATCACCGGGACGCAATCCCTTTTGGTAACTATCGCTATCGCGATCCACATCCGATACCCAAATGCCTTCGGTACGGTCGATACCCAATTTGCGGGCGATTTGGTCATTCAGTTCATAACCGCTCACCCCGATTTTGGCCTTTTGTATGCTGCCGTATTCGATAATATCATTGGCTATTTTACGCACTATGTTGGACGGAATGGCAAACGAATAACCGATATACGAACCGGTCAAGCTGAAAATCATGGTGTTGATGCCCACCAATTCACCCTTTTCGTTGATAAGTGCTCCCCCGCTATTACCAGGATTGATCACCGCATCGGTTTGGATAAAACTATCGATTTTGTGATTTCCCTTTATATCCCGGGCCTTGGCACTGACAATACCAGCCGTAACGGTGGTGCCCAAATTGAACGGATTTCCGATGGCCAAAACCCATTCACCCAATTCCAATCGGCTCGAATCCCCGAATTCCATATAAGTCAAATCCGTGGCGGGAATTTTGATCACTGCAATATCGTTCTGGGCATCCACACCCACAATTTGGGCCGGATAGGTTTTTTTGTTGTTCAAGGTTACTTCCAATTCCGAAGCATTCTTGATCACATGGTAATTGGTAACAATATAACCGTCGGGCGAAATAATCACCCCCGATCCCGTTCCTTCCTGTTTGTAGGGTTGCCCTTGGCGATAGCCGTAAAACCATTCGTAGGTAGGGACCACAATTTGAGTATTGCGCACATGCACCACCGCATCTTTGGTCTTGCGGATAATATCCCGGAAATCAAAGGGCGCCTGCATCAAGCGCGGCGCTTGTGCCGTATTGCTTACCGCTAATGCCGACGAAGTTTTTTCGCTTTTATTTTCGTGCACCAATCCGGTCTCTTCATTTTTCTTACCCGGAAAAACTTCGTATTTCTTAGCAAAAAAGCTAAAAACAACCACCAAAGTAATGAATACTCCCAAAACTCCGCCGGCCAGGCCGGCCCAAAAATTTTTTGCTTTCATATCAATACAAATTTTTATCTTGCTGCTGTCAAAATGTCCGTTGGATATTTAACGCAAAATACATACCAAAATTACAACGAATTGAGAAAAATTTTCTTCCTTTTGGTTTTCATTGCCGCGCTGGCAGTCGCCGGCGGCGGTTATTTGATTTTCGGCCCCAATGTGCAAATAAGCCGGCATGTGCTTACCGTGCCGCCGGGCACCACGGTACAGGCCCTACGCGACAGCTTGCAACCCTATGTCCGCCAAACTTTGGGATTCGACATCGCCACCCGGCTTAAAAAATTCCGGCGGCCCAAGCCCGGACGCTACTTGATTCGCGGCGGCATGTCCAACAACGAACTCATTAATATGTTTCGCTCCGGCCGCCAAAAACCCGTTCGTATTACCTTCAACAATATTGGCGACCTGGCGCACTTGGCAGGTAAACTCTCACACGACTTAGCCGCCGACTCCGCCAGTTTGCTGCGCGCCATGACCGACACCGTTTTTTTGCAAAAACACGGATTTAACCGGCAAACCGCGATACTGATGTATGTACCCAACACCTACAAGGTGTATTACTTTATTTCACCCGAAGGCCTGCGCAAGCGGATGTGGAAGGAATATCAACGATTTTGGAACGACACCCGGCGGGCACGTGCACGCAAACTGGGCCTCTCACCCGTGCAAGTGGCCATTTTGGCTTCGATCGTGCAAAAGGAAAGCAACGATACCGGCGAACAAGGACGCATCGCCCGGGTTTACCTCAACCGGCTCAAAAAAGATATGCGCCTCCAAGCCGACCCCACCGTTGTGTATGCCTATCGTTTGGCCACGGGCGACACCACCGTCATCAGGCGCGTGCTCAACAAGCATTTGGCCGTGGACAATCCTTTCAACACATACAAATACAAAGGCCTGCCTCCCGGACCCATCACCATGCCCGACCGCGCCACCATCGATGCCGTACTCAATGCCCCGCAGCATTCCTACCTGTATTTTTCGGCCGACCCCAAACATCCGGGCCGCCACCTGTTTGCCCGAACCTGGGCAGAACACCTGCGCAATGCGCAACGCTACCGCAAACACTTGAACAAGAACAAAATTTTCCACTAAGCCCGAAACCAAAAAAACCGCCCCATGGGAGCGGTTTCCGGTGCCCGAAACAGGAGTCGAACCTGCACGTCCTTGCGGACACATGACCCTGAATCATGCGCGTCTACCAATTCCGCCATTCGGGCATTTGCGGATGCAAAAATACAAAAATTTCCGCTCCAAAGGCAAATGTGTTTCGGATTTTTTGGGCGCCCCGCCGCACACGTTCACGCATGCCGCCGGCTTTCGCCTTTGGTTCATCCGCCGGCGCGTTCACGTGGCGCCGGCCGGGCTGTCCGCTCAAATGCGCAGGCGGCCCGCTCTTGCCCTGCAAACGTGGCGGGCGTGGCTCCCCACTGGTCGCCCCGCCGCCACGGCAGGCCTACGGCGCGCCGGCATCGCTTCAAGCATAAAGTATTGGAAAAGTTGAAGTTATTTTTGTCGAGAACAAAGCCGGCCATCCGAAGGCATAGCCCTAGCTATGGCAAGGATGGTCAATGCCGTTATCGGCAAAAAGAACAAAACTTGGTGTGATAATTTTATGCTTGAAGCGATGCCACCTGCGCATAACCGCTCCCATCCCTGGCGCGATAATAAGGTGCGCGCGATAAATCGCTTTTCCCGCGCGATAAATCGCGCGGCTACAATGGGGCATCCGGCTTCGGTTGAAACATCCGGGTTTATGATTAACGTCCTACTGCAAACATTGAAGGCGAAACCGCCCTGCGGGTTCGCCGCCTCCCGAGGAGACCAAAGGGCTCCGAGGGCCGCGAAGGGAGACGCCAAAGGTGGCTCCCGGAGCTGCGGAGGCAGACCGAAGGGCTGCCGGAACTTGTCCCGCACATTGCGCAGCAATGTCGGGAGCCGCGAAACAAGACAAGGGGCGCCGGCGCCGCGCGCAAGCGCGGGGCCGGCGGCGCAAAAAAGCAGAATTTGACGGTGGTGGATTGAAGAAACATTGCAGGTTGTAAATCATTATGTCCAAACCTTTTGCGCCGCCGGCAGCGGAATGTTCATTCCACCGCCGGCGCCCTGCTGGCTTGTGGAGCCGTGCAGGAGACGCCGCAGGCGGCTCCGAAACGCCATAACAACGAAAAAATATCCAACAAATCATTGCACAATCCGGCAAAAAAACCTACCTTGAAAGGGCTTTGGGAGCAGATATATGCAAGCACGGATTCTGGTTGGTATTCTAAATTGGGGCTTGGGGCATGCCGCACGCAGTATTCCCGTTATTCGCGATTATATGGCCCGGGGTTATGCGCCCGTTATTGCTTCCGACGGTTTGGCCTTGGATTTTTTGCAACAACAATTCCCCGGCGCGGTTTTCGAAAAATTACCGGCTTTGCACATCCGTTATCCACGGCATCCGCACCTGTTTCCGGTTTATATGGCCGAAAATGCCTTACGCAACTTGAAAAACATAGCGGCCGAACGTCGTCGCGTTAGCGAACTGGTACAACGCTACCGGCCCCAAATGATTTATTCCGACAACCGCCCCTTTTTCCGGCATCCCGGAGTGCACAGTATCTATATGACACACCAATTGCAAGTGCCGGCCGGTCGTTTTCAAAAAACCGCAAGCCGACTTCACCGCCAGTGGATGGACGCATTTGACGAAATTTTGATTCCCGACTACGCCTTGCCACCGGGTTTGTCGGGCCGTTTGGGACATCCGGGCGAAAATATTCCCTCGGTAAAATATATCGGCCCTCTCACACGTTTTGATTCCAAAGGGGACGATATTCCGCTGGATTGGCTCCTGCTGCTTTCGGGCCCCGAAAAACAACGCACGCTATTGGAAAAACTACTCATTCGTCATCAACACCTTTTCGGGGGCCGGGTTTGCCTGGTCCGCGGCACCGACCGCATGCCGCGCTTGGAATATCCGGCGCATTGGGAAGTTTTCGACTTGCTTCACGGCCGTGCCCTGGCCGCTCGAATACGCGGCGCCGCCAAAATCCTTTCCCGTAGCGGATACACTTCGGTAATGGATTGGTTTTTGCTTCGCAAAAAAGCCGTCCTGATACCCACACCCGGACAAGGCGAACAGGAATACCTTGCCCGCCATCTGGAAAAAATTCGTTTGTTTCCATTTGTAGAACAAGCGCATTTGGAACAAATTGCACATATTCCCTACGAACAATATTACCGGTTCGATGCCCTAAAACCCGCATACACATGAACAAAACCATTCAAATCCACTTGCAAAAAGCCATCGAAGACAAACTACGTGAAGCCGAAGGCGGAAATTTGCACATCAAACGCCTGATTCCGGTTTACGGCGGCGATATCAACCAAAGTTTTCGCGTCCAAACCAACCATGGCGATTTTTTTGTCAAAATCAACGATGCCCAAATCTATCCGGGCATGTTCGAAAAAGAAGCCGACGGACTGAACCGTCTGGCCACTACCGGAAGTATTCGCGTTCCCGCCGTAATAGCCACAGGCCGTTCGGAAGATTTGCAATTTTTGATTTTGGAATACATTGAAAAATCAAGGCCTGCACGCGACTTTTGGGAGAAATTCGGCGCGGGTTTGGCCGAAATGCACCGCCACACCCAACGGCACTATGGATTGGAATACGACAATTATATCGGTTCGCTCATCCAAATCAACACCGAAGATTCCTCGTGGGTCAACTTTTTTATCCAAAACCGTTTGCGGGCCCAATTGAATATGGCCGTCAACAAAAATCTGGTGGACGTGGATTGTATCGAAGGATTCGAAGAACTTTTCGACCGCTTGCACAAACTGTTGCCTGTGGAATTTCCGCACTTGCTTCACGGCGACCTTTGGTCGGGTAATTTTCTTTCGGGCCCCGGCGGGCAAGCCGTTCTCATCGATCCGGCCATGTATTACGGGCATCGCGAAATGGATTTGGCCATGACGCTTTTGTTCGGCGGTTTCGACGACCGGTTTTATGCCGCCTACAACGAGGCCTTTCCACTGTTGCCCGGTTGGAAAGAACGAATACCCATTTACCAACTCTATCCATTGCTGGTTCACCTGAATTTGTTCGGTGGTAGCTACTATGAACGTATTTGTCAAATCCTGAACGGATTGACATAATTTTGTTAATAATTCTCAACCTACTGCTGAACAAAGATTGAAATAAAACCGCTAAATTAGCGGTTAATAGTAGCTCGGGTGCCTATGAATATCGATTTTTCACAGGAAGAAATGATGGATATTTTGGAACGTTTTTCCGCCTATTGGCAAACGGGCCGGAAACCAGCATTTACCCGTGACGAAATACGTTTTTTGGAATCCTATTTTTTGCAAAACGACACGGGTGAAAAACTTCAACGGGTCTATGATTTGGGCATTGCACTGTTCCCTTCCGACTACTATTTTTTGTTCGGCAAAGCCCGTTGGAGCATCGGTTTCGAAGACCCTGCCACTTCACGCCCGCTGCTAGACTTTTTGGAAGCGGAATACCCCGAATATTTCGAAACTCGTTTTCTGCATTTTCTTTGGCTGGCCGCACAAGGACGGAATACCGAAGCGACAAAAAAACTACGGCTGGCACTAAAACGGTTTTCGCCACTCGAACCCGAACAATCCCTGATGGTTTCGGAAAGTCTGGAACAATTGGGATTGGCCGGGCCGCGCCTTGTTCGCGACCTCTATTACAATAGTCGGAAAACGCCGGCCATTCACAGGCATTTCTTTTTGCATTTTTTGGATCGCGGGTTTACACCTGCCAATGCCGAACACTATTTCGAACAATTAATCAAACATTTTCCGGACGATACGGATTTGATGATTCGCTATGCCGAATACCTGAAATCCCGTTCACGTAAAACGGATAAAGCACGTCGGCTGTTGGAAACCGTTCTGGACAACGAACCCGACCATACTACGGCACACTTGCTCCTGGCCGAACTATTTGAATTCCAAAAAATATATCCCGCGGCTATTTACCACTATTTGCGCGTGCTAAAAACCCAAGACCCTTCGGCGGGTATTTTTATGCGACTGGGCGTTTGCCACGAAAAATCGGGTGATGTTCAACGGGCCGAAGAATTTTACCGGCTTGCCGTTTATGAAGACCCCGCCTATCTTCCGGCCTGGCACGCCTTGGTGCAAATTCCCTTGCAACGCGGCGACTTTGACAAGGCCTTGCAAGTAAACATCGAAGCCGTGGAAAAAATTCCCAACGCCAAACTCTTGGAAAGTTTGGGTTATCTCTACCTGAAAAAGGAACGTTTTCCATCGGCTCTTAAAGCATACGAAGAGGCCTATCGCATGGGGGGGCGGGGTAAAAATCTTCTTTTGGTTTTATATGACCTTTATGTTCAAGCCGGATTAAACCACGAAGCCGGCCAAATATTGGAACTAGCCCGTAAACGCTACGGCGACGACCCCGAAGTAAATAAACGCTTTGAATCGACCGGCTTATGAAACATGCTTCCGGTTTTTCGTTCCGAATTCCCATATATCTGCGCGGTATGCTTATGGGTGCCGCCGACCTTATTCCCGGCGTTTCGGGAGGTACCATTGCATTGATAACAGGCATTTATGAGGAGTTTATTTTCGCCCTGAGTGCATTGTTCGAAACGGACAATCTCCGGCTTTTATTTCGTGGCCATTGGCGTAGATTCTGGCAGGCCGTCAACGGCAATTTTTTGTTTTCGCTTTTTGCCGGCATTCTAAGTAGCGTGCTGCTGTTCGCCTCATTGATACGTTGGCTTTTTACCCATTATCCGGTGCACGTGTGGAGTTTTTTCTTCGGGCTTATCGCCGCCAGTTCCCTGATGGTGCTCCGCATGGCCGGCCCGCACTCCAAGCGTTGGTTTTTTGTGGTTGCCGGCACGGCGACCGGGTTGCTTATCGCTTGGTCACATCCGGCGCAAGTAAGCGGAAATGCTTCCTTATTAATGAGTTTTTTTTCCGGCATGTTGGCAAGCATGGCCATGATATTGCCGGGTATTTCGGGTAGCTATATCCTGATACTCTTGGGTATGTATGCCACCGTTTTGGAATGGGTCCACCGGTTCGATTTACCGTATCTGGGTGTTTTTGTACTGGGCGTAGGTGCCGGAATTACGGGTTTTTCGCGCCTGCTACGTTGGTTACTGGCTCACTACGAAAAACCTACGCTTTCGCTTTTGGGTGGTTTTTTGTTGGGCTCATTGGCCATGATTTGGCCATGGAAGTCCGGTGGAGTACCCGTTTGGCCTGCGCACTTCGATGGCGACCCACATATTTGGATGGCCATAGGTTTGGCTTTGACGGGAATTGTATTAATTTTGGCTTTGGAACGAGCAGCAAATAAATGAAGCCCGTAAAACGTTTCGGACTCATCGGAAAAAATATCGGTTATTCTTTGTCGCCCGAAATTTTCAGGCATATTTTCCGGCGTGAAGCCGTTCCTTATTCTTATGAAATTATCGACACGGAATCTTCCCTGCTGGATGAAATTCTTTCCGAAGATTGGGCCGGACTCAATGTTACCGTCCCCTACAAAAAAACCATTATTCCCTTATTGGACTTTCTGGACGAATCGGCCCAAAATACCGGCGCTGTTAATACTGTTGTTTTTCGGGACGGCAAGCGAATCGGCTACAATACCGATATTGACGGTTTCGAATTTTTATTTTCTCAAACGTCTAAACCCGTCCGTCGGCGTGCCTTGATTTTGGGTTCCGGCGCCAGTTCGAACACCGTGGCTTTTGTGTTGGAAAAACACGGCATCCCATTTACCAAAGTTAGCCGGAAACCGGGACCCGGCATGCTTACCTACACCAGTTTAGACCGGAATATTATCGGACGGCACGGGTTCATTATCAACACCACACCCCTGGGCGGTCCCAACCACAAGGGACAAGCCCCACCCATCCCCTATCATTGGATTGGCAAACGACATACCCTTATCGATCTGAACTACCTGCCCCGCCCCACCGGTTTTTTGGAAATGGGACTACGTTTTTCACCTCACGCCTACGACGGGTTCCCCATGTTGGTTACCCAAGCACGTATGGCTTGGGAATTATGGAAAGCTAGTTTTTAACCGGAAAATTTTTTTCTGAACAAATATCCTGCCACCGTTCCCAGCAAAATACCTTCCAAGGCGCCAACCAATACATCCGACGGATAGTGTACGCCCACATAGATGCGGCTATATGCCATGGCGGTAGCCCAGGCAAAGAGCACCAAACTTACCAGCCGCCCCAATTTGGCCCCTACTGCTACACGTATCAGCGATGCCAGCAAAAACGAATTGGCCGCATGGCCCGAAAAAAAGGATTTTTGGGTCGTGCATTTAAGTATATGCAAAAGCGGACGCAGTTCCAGCTCATTGCACGGGCGAAAACGCCCGGTCAAATGCTTGACCAGGTTGATAAATTGGTCGTTGAGTCCAAGCAATACCAGTGCCAAAAGGATAAGCACCAAGGCCTTGCGCCAAGGCAAACGGTAAAAGAGCCATATCACCAGCAACAAGTAAAACCACCACCAGTGATGTTGGTTGGTAATCCAGAGCCAAACAGCATCCCAAGGTTCCGACCATTGCCCGTTCAGGGCCAAAAGCAACTGCTTGTCCCAATCGTTCACCGCCGGATTATTTACGTTTGACACGGCCTTTGATCTCGCCCGTGATTTCGGATATTTCCTCCGACACGTTCATCACTTTGCGCACGCCTTTGAGCTCTTTTTCCAACTTTTCTTTTTCTTCTTTCAAAGATTGATCTAATTCACGCACGGCGGCTTCTTTGTAGATTTCGCGTTTGGCTTCGTTCATACCGTCGCGGAGCATACGGATACCCTTACCCAAATTGCGGGCAATATGCGGAATTTGTTCGGGCCCGAAAATGAGCAAGGCCACAACAAACACCAAAACCAACTCGGGCGTGCCGATAAAAAGAAACATAGCAACAATTTATCACACAAATTTACATTATTTATTATTAGCATACGAAGCCGTGACGCAAGACCCACAGGTTTGCCATATCCGGTGGGGAAACAAGCGGGGAAATAATTTTAAATTATGAATTTTGAATTTTTAATTATGAATTAGAGGATAAAGCAGTGTTTACACTCAGTTGCCGAGGAGACCGCAGCCCTGAGCTTGCGAAGGGCGCAGGGCTCCGAGGCCTGCGAGGAGACGCCACCGGCGGCTCCGAAGCACGCGAAGGGAGACGCCGAAGGTGGCTCCCGGAGCCGCCGAGGAAACCGAAGGGTTCCGAGGCCCGCGGAGCAAGACCAAGGCCGGAGCGTAGCGAGGGCCTGCCGGCTTGCGAAGCCGTGGAGCAAGACCCGCAGGGGCTTGCGGAGTTGCGTAGGGAAACAAGGCGTGGCCTGTGGTGGGGCCCGTGGAAGCCGCAGGTTCCCGGAGCCGGCGGGGAGACAAGCCGCGGCCGGAAGGCATTGGCTATTGGAAGGCGCAGTCTCCACGCCCAAGCGCAGGCAGACCCGTTTTGACTTTGTAGGCCGGGTGCAGGCGTGAAAACGGGGCTGCCGAGCAACGTCCGGGGAGACCGGCCGCCGGCACGGGATATAGGGCCGGAGGGCGGCCGGGCTCCACGGCGCCAAAAAATAAATTGTAATTTTGGAAAAAATCCCGTTATGCTCTACGAAACGCCCTTGGAAAACATCCTGTTTTTGGACATTGAAACGGTGCCTGCGGTTTACCGATACGAAGATTTGCCGCCCGAATGGCAGCAACTTTTTGCCGACAAAACCGCCTATCAACAAAAGGACGGACTAACGGCCGAGGATATTTATGAAAAGGCCGGTATTTGGGCCGAATTCGGCAAGGTGGTGGCCGTGGCGTTCGGACTGTTTAAGCCCGCCGATGGCAAGCGGAATTTTGTTTTGCGCATTTATAAAAACGATAACGAGAAAGCTTTGCTGGAACAAGTGGCTGATGTGCTGAGCAGGTTTGAAAAACACGTAAAGAAAAAAGGACCGGCGGCCATGCCCTATTTGTGTGCCCACAACGGCAAGGAATTCGATTTTCCGTTTTTGGCGCGGCGGATGCTGGTGCAAGGCGTTCCGCTACCGGAATTGTTGAAAATGCAAGGCAAAAAGCCCTGGGAAGTTCCGTTTTGCGACACGTTGCAATTGTGGCGTTTCGGGGATTTTAAGCATTATGTTTCGTTGGAACTCCTGGCCCGCCTGTTCGATTTGCCCACACCCAAATCCGATATTAGCGGCAAGGATGTGGCGCGGGTGTATTACGAAGATAAAGACCTGGAACGTATTGCAAATTATTGCCAAAACGATGTGCTTACGCTGGCCAATGTGTTCCTGCGTATGCGCCAGGAGCCGCCGCTTGCCGAGGAGGAAGTGGTGCGGAAGGAGTGATTTTGTGGTTTATATCATTTGATTTAACCACAGAGTTACACGAAGTGCGGCACAGAGTTCCACGGAGTTTTTTCAAATTCCAATTTTACTCTGAGTTACTCTGTGAAATTTACTATGTGTCCTAGGTATATCATTAAATTTAACCACAGAGTATCACAGAGTACGGCACAGAGTTTCACGGAGTTTTTTATAATTATTTTGATTTGCTACTGTAAACATTGAAGGACATCGCCGCTTGGTAACCCGGTGAAACTTTACAAAAAAATCCCTCTGTGTTACTCTGTGAAAATAACTCTGTGTCCTCTGTGGTTTTTAAAAATATAACCACAGCGTTTCACAGAGTTGCACATAAGGTTACAAAGGAGGATATTACGGAGCGTTAGCTTTCGATTTTTTCGCGTAGCAGCCGTTCGGCTTTTTCCAGGGCGTTGGGAATGCCGCCCGGGGCTTTACCGCCTGCGGTGGCAAAGAATTTTTGCCCGCCGCCGCCGCCGTGGATTTGTTTGGCAATGTCGCGGATGATTTGGCCCGCATCCAGGTCGTATTTTTCGGTCAGGGGTTTGGGAATAAACAAGGTGAGCATGGCCTTGGATTTTTCCTTGTCTTCGGTGGCGAACAGAATGATGATGTCGTCGCGGTTGCCATAGTGCGAAAAAATGAGGTTTTTGATGCTTCCGGGGTCTAAGTCCACCTTGCGGGCAATGAATTTGACAGAGCCGATAAGCCGAGCTTCCGCATCCAGGTTTTGGAGGAGCATTCGGCCTTTTTCCTTGCGCAGGGCTTCGTTTTCCTTACGCAGCCGGCGCAGTTCGTCGCTCATCTGTTGGACGCTGGCGGCCACATCGGGCGGATTTTTGAGCACTTGACGAACGCGTTGAAGTTCGCGGTCGGCCTGTTGATAGTAGTTTTTAAGCGCATCGGCGGTGATGGCTTCGATGCGCCGGATGCCGGCGGCCACGGCGCTTTCGTTCAGGATTTTGAAATGCCAAAGTTCTTTGGTGTTGGGCACATGGGTGCCTCCGCATAGTTCGGCATGGTCGCCAAAACGAATAACCCGCACCGTGTCGCCGTATTTTTCGCCGAAAAAGGCCAGGGCTTTTTCTTCTTCGAGGGCTTTTTGCAAAGGCACGTTCCGTTTTTCGACCAGGGGAAGTTGCTTGCGTATTTTGGTGTTGACGAAGTCTTCCACCTGTTCGAGTTCTTCGGGTGTGAGTTTGGCAAAGTGCGAAAAGTCGAAACGCAATTTGTCGGGACCCACATAGGAACCCTTTTGTTGGACGTGTTCGCCCAACACGTGGCGCAGGGCTTGGTGCAAAAGGTGGGTGGCCGAGTGGTGGGCGGCGGCATTGCGCCTGGCATCGATATCCACTTTGGCCTTGAAGGTTTGCCTAAGGTTGCGGGGCAAGGTGTCGGCGATGTGAATAATCAGGTCGTTTTCCTTTTTGGTATCGCGGATATGGATGGTTTCGCCGTCGGCGCCTTCGAGCACGCCTTTGTCGCCCACCTGGCCGCCACCTTCGGGATAGAAGGGCGTGAGGTTGAACACCAGTTGATAGACTTCGCCTTTGGGAGTTTTTACTTTACGGTATTTGGTGATAACCACATCGGCTTCGGTGTAGTCGTAGCCGATGAATTCTTCCACATCATCGTCGCGCAGCACAACCCAATCACCGGTTTCCTGACGGGTGGCGGCTTTGGAGCGTTGCTTTTGCTTGGCCATTTCGCGTTCGAAGCCTTCGTTATCGACCTTGTAGCCCTTTTCGCGGGCGATGAGGGCCGTGAGGTCGAGCGGAAAGCCGTAGGTGTCGTAGAGTTCGAAGGCCTTTTCGCCGGGCAAGGTGTCGCCTTTTATTTTTTCGAGCATTTGGTTCAAAAGGTAAAGCCCTTGTTCGAGCGTGCGCAGGAAGGATTGTTCTTCTTCGCGGATAACGTTTTGGATGAGCTTTTGCTGGGAGCGCAATTCGGGGAACACGTCGCCCATTTCGCGGGCCAGCACGGGAACGAGCATAAACATAAAGGGCTTGTCCATACCCAGGAATTGGTATCCGTAGCGCACGGCCCGTCGAAGGATGCGGCGTATCACATAGCCGGCACCGGTGTTGGACGGCAATTGGCCGTCGGCAATGGCAAAGCTTACGGCGCGCAGGTGGTCGGCCACCACGCGGAAAGCCACATCGGCTTGGGCGTTTTGACCGTATTTTTTACCGCTAATTACTTCCAATTCGCGGATAACGGGCTGGAAAAGATCGGTATCGTAGTTGGATTTTTTGCCTTGAATCACACGCACCAGGCGTTCGAGGCCCATGCCGGTGTCCACGTGTTTTTGGGGTAATTTTTCCAAGCTGCCGTCTTCCTTGCGGTTGTTTTGGATGAACACCAGATTCCAAATTTCGATTACTTCGGGATGGTCTTTGTTGACCAACTCACGACCGGGAATTTGAGCCCGTTCTTCGTCGGAACGCAAGTCGATATGAATTTCGCTCGACGGTCCGCATGGGCCGGTAGCGCCCATTTCCCAAAAGTTGTCTTTTTTGTTACCGTAGAGGATACGGTCTTCGGGCAGATATTGTTTCCAAATTTCGCGGGCTTCGTTGTCGGGGTCCTGGTTTTCGGCCGGGTCGCCTTCGAACACGGTGGCGTAGAGCCGGTTGGGATCCAAGCCGTATTCTTTGGTGAGGAGTTCCCAGGCCCAAGCGATGGCTTCTTTTTTGAAATAATCGCCAAACGACCAGTTGCCCAGCATTTCAAACATGGTGTGGTGGTAGGTGTCGTGGCCCACTTCTTCCAGGTCGTTGTGTTTGCCCGACACGCGCAGGCATTTTTGGGTGTCGGCTATGCGCTTGTGGGGCGGTTCCTTGTAACCCAGAAAATATTCCTTGAATTGGTTCATACCGGCATTGGTAAACATCAATGTGGGGTCGTTTTTCAGGACAATGGGCGCCGAAGGAACGATTTTATGTCCTTTCTTTTTAAAAAAGTCCAAAAATTTTTGACGTATTTCGTTGGCCGTTGGCATTTTCGATTGTTTTTACTAATTTTGCTTGCAAATTTAACTTTAAAAGGCAAGTTACCCAAATAGACGGGGCGGATGAGTAAGCAGAAGTATGTATTTGACCCGGTTTCGCTGGATTATGTTCCCGTGAAACGCAACCGTTGGAAAGACATCTTGATTTTTCTGATGGCCGGTTTGGTATTTATGGTTTTGGGTTTCTTGGTTTTGCCGCATTATTTCGACACACCCGACGAGTTGGCCTTACGCCGAGAAAATCAGGATTTGAAACTTCATGTGGATGTTTTGGACAAAAAATACGAGCATCTGAATGCCGTGTTGACAAGCATCCAAAAACGCGATAAAAACCTTTACCGCCTGCTATTTGAAGCCGAACCCATTCCCGACGATGTGCGCGAGGCGGGTTACGGAGGTGCGGTTGCCGACAATACGGATTTGACGGATAATGACAAGATTTCCGCACTTTACAAGGAAATGGATGTTTTGTCCAAAAAATTGGTGGTGCAGTCCAAATCTTTCGATGAATTGATTCGTTTGGCCAAAGAAAAGGAAAAATACCTGGCCCACATTCCGGCCATTCAACCGGTGGAAAACA
Organism: Flavobacteriales bacterium; assembly: GCA_027023475.1. Taxonomy (GTDB): domain Bacteria; phylum Bacteroidota; class Bacteroidia; order Flavobacteriales; family Flavobacteriaceae; genus JAADED01. Next base: position 6,965 of record JALVVJ010000146.1, on the reverse strand, counting down.
AGGACTTACGCCGCTTGGCTTCGGGCTTCGGGATGCGATTCCATCCCATCCTGAAAATATGGCGCCCGCACAACGGATTGGATTTTACAGCGCGGATAGGAACACCTATTTATGCCACGGGCGACGGTACCGTCGTTTATGCCGGACGCGGTTCGGGTTTCGGCATCCACGTAAAAATCGACCATGGCTACGGTTATCAAACCGTGTATGCGCACATGAGCCGTATGGCGGTTCACAAAGGCCAAAAGGTCAAGCGCGGGCAAATTATCGGTTATGTGGGAAACACGGGCTTGTCCAACGGACCGCATTTGCACTACGAAGTACACTACAAAGGCAAACCCGTTAATCCGATTTATTATTTCTACCGCGATTTGAATGCCCGTGACTACGAAAAAATGATGGAGTTGGCCAAGTCGGCCCAGCAATCTTTGGACTAATTCCGATGCTCCCCGATAAATTGTATTACCGCATCGGCGAGGTGGCCGAATTTTTAGGTGTGGAACCTTCCACTTTGCGTTATTGGGAAAAGGAATTCCGGCAAATCCGTCCCGTCAAACGGAACAACGAACGGCTCTACCGGCCCGAGGATATTAAAACGCTTGAACTCATCAAATTTTTGCTCAAAGAGGAGAAATACACCATCGAAGGTGCCCGGGCCAAATTGGCCAAGCGCAAAGGATATATCAAAACCAAACAACAAATACTACGCGACTTGGAACATCTGCGCGACAAGCTCAAAAAATGGCGCGATAATTTGTAGCCCGGTTTCGTGTATTGGAAAAAATTACCTACATTTGCAGCCGGAAAACGCAGTGAAAACACATTACAATGAAACGCACATACCAACCTTCGAAACGTAAGCGTCGCAACAAACACGGATTTCGCAAACGCATGCAAACCCGTTGGGGACGTGCCGTATTGGCCCGCCGCCGCAAAAAAGGACGCAAACGCCTGACGGTATCGTCCGAGGTGTTTAATAAACGTTAGAAACCGGTTGAAATCAATCGGTTTTTTTGTTTTTGTCATTTTCCGGCGCTTGAACTGAGGCCGGATTTTTTGTGCCGTCTTTGTGGCGATTAACTAAATTATTTAAAATAACAATCAGCGCTTAAAAGAAACAAATGTTCTTTTTTTGTATATTTGTTAGTATAAGCAACAAATGAACGCACCGACGGACAGGATTTTGACATACACCTACGGTTTGGACGAAATAGACCTGATAGCCCGGCGGATTCTGGATGAAGTTCCGCCCGGCGTTTGGTTTTTCGATGCGCCTATGGGGGCCGGAAAAACCACCCTCATCGGACGGTTGATTGCCCGATTGACCGGTGAGCCGTTTTTGGGGTCGCCCACCTTTTCGTTGGTGCATGAGTATCATATGCACGACGGCCGGCCGGTGTTTCATTGGGATTTGTATCGCATCAAGGATGCTGAGGAATTATTGGCCGCCGGATTCGAGGAATACTTGGACGATGCGGCCTATGTTTTCGTTGAATGGCCGGCACTGGCCGAGGTTTTTGTGGAAAGTCCCGTCCGGTTTTTGCTTCGGCCCAACGAAAACCGGTCCGACCTAAGACAGCTTGAAATCCGCTTGCCGGAATAAAAATCATTCGGATTATGGGAAAACAATTTCAGCATATTTACATCCCGCAAGAGGAGCGTTTGGCCGTATTGAACCGCAAGGGCGGATTCCATATCGGCATACCGCGCGAACGGCATTTACAGGAAAAACGCGTTTGCCTTACGCCCGACGGTGTGGCCACACTCACGGCACACGGCAACAAAATCATGATGGAAAGCGGAGCCGGCGAGGGCGCCCTTTACAGCGACCGCGATTATGCCGAAGCCGGCGCCACCATAACCGACGACAACAAACGGGTGTTCGAAAACGATATTGTGCTCAAAGTGGAACCGCCCACCGATGCCGAAATGGAGCTATTGAAACCGCATCATGTGATTTTTTCGGCCTTGCAGCCCAACATTCAGGAGCGGGATTTCTTTGAAAAATTGGCCGGCAAGCATATTACGGGCATTGCCTTCGAGTTTATTCGCGACGAACACGGCATGTATCCCATCGTGCGTCCGCAGAGCGAAATCGCCGGAACGGCGGCCATTCTTATTGCGGCCGAACTACTGAGCAAGCCGGGTATTAGCCGGAACCAACTTTTGGGCAATATCAGTGGAGTTCCGCCTGTGGAAGTAGTGATATTGGGAGCCGGAACTGTGGGTGAATTCGCCACCCGCACGGCCTTGGGTCTGGGTGCTTCGGTCAAGGTGTTCGACAATTCCATTTCCAAGCTCCGGCGCTTGCAGACCAACGTGGGCCGCGTGGTCTATACATCCACCTTGCAGCCGGTCAATATTGCGCGTGCCTTGCAGCAGGCCGATGTGGTCATCGGAGCATTGCGCGGGCAAATCCGCACGCCTTTGGTCATTACCGAAACCATGGTGCAAAATATGAAACCCGGTTCGGTAATTATAGATGTGAGCATCGACCGGGGCGGCGTATCCGAAACATCCGAACTGACCAACCATTCCGACCCGGTGGTCATTAAACACGATGTAATCCACTACGGCGTGCCCAATATTCCGTCCAAATATTCCCGTTCGGCATCCATCGGGTTTAGCAACGTGCTGGTGCCCTACCTGAAAAAACTTGCCGAATACGGCGCATTGGACAAAGCCGCTGCCTACGAGCCCGTTATCCGTTCGGGAATATACACTTACAAAGGGATGATTACCAATCCCAGTGTTTCCGATTGGTTCGATTTTGATTATCGCGACATCAATTTGTTGTTTTTCTAAACTGCAAAAAATCATAAACAATGGAAGAATATCACATCAATATTCCCAAAGGTAGCAAACCCCGGAATCTGGCCCTATGGATCATTGGCGGAATTGTGGCCCTGATAGCCCTTTTGAATTCCGTTGTAACCATTGGCCCCGGTGAAGCGGGCGTCATTTTCCGGCCGCTGGGTATGGGTGTGGACACGGTGCATCCGCCGCTTTCGGAAGGTGTGCATATTGTGGCGCCTTGGAACACGGTGTATGTTTACAACATCCGTCAGCAACAATTATTCGAAACCATGAAAGTACTGTCGCAGGACGGTTTGGATATCAAACTGGATGCATCCATTTGGTTCCAGCCCGTGGTAAAGGATTTGGCCAAATTGCACAAATTCCGTGGACGCACCTATGTGGACGATGTGCTCAAACCGGCCGTACGTTCGGCCACGCGATCGGTGGTGGGCCGCTATACGCCCGAGCAAATTTATTCGTCGAAACGCGAAGCCATCCAACAGGAGATTTACGACGAAACGCGTAAAATCCTGGCCAACCAATATGTGCAACTCAACAAAATCCTGGTGCGCGACGTAACGCTGCCCACAACCATCAAAACGGCCATCGAGCGCAAACTCAAACAGCAGCAGGAAGCTCTGGAATACGAATTCAAACTGCAAAAAGAGAAAAAAGAAGCCGAACGCAAACGCATCGAAGCCCAAGGTATTCGCGACTTCCAACATATTGTTACCGAGGGTATTTCGGACAAACTCCTGCGTTGGAAAGGCATCGAAGCCACGCTCAAACTGGCCGAATCGCCCAATGCCAAGGTAATTGTGATTGGCAGCGGCAAGGATGGATTGCCCATTATCCTGAATCCCGAGAACTGATTGTGCCGGAAAGGAAATCCGGATAAGTTTCCGTGCCGCTCCAAAGCCCTTCGGACTTCTCCCGACATTGCTACGCAATGTACGGGACAAGCTAGTCGTTCACTTCGGGAACTCCTTCGAAATACCATCCTGCTTCAATATTTGCAGTAGGAGAACATCGATTAACGATTAACCGATTTAAGATTTCCGGAATTTTTCAATTCTCAAATCGCCGTTCGAATAATCGGCGTTCGATATTCGAGGGCGGCTTGCCGCCCGAGCCCACGCGCCAGGGATGGAAGCGGTTATGAGCCGCGGCGGCAATGCAGGTTTCCCAGCCCGGCGGAGGCGACCGAAGGAAGCCCCACGCACGGGCGGGGGCGAAGCCCGGAAACCGCGTTGGCCGCAAGGCGAATTTAAGCGGACAGCCCGGCGGCTGCCACGTGAGGAACGGCCGACGGGAGCGTGCTCCGTCATCGCGAAGCGGCAGCCGATGTACCGAAGGTGCTCCGAACGTGAGCGAGCGAAGCGAGTCCCGCCTCATGAATGCGCCGCAATTTTGAACGAAGTGAATAAGTGCGGCATGCATGAATGAGGGCGGGGCAGCCGGGCGCCCCAAAAAACCGGTAAAATGCATTATATTTGTTACAAATCCCGATTATTATGAGTGTTTTTCTTCCTTTTCTTATTCTTATCGTCGCAGCCCTGATTGCGGGCTCGGTTTTTATTGTCAAACAACAAACCGCCGTGGTGGTGGAACGTTGGGGCAGGTTTCATTCCATCCGCTTTGCCGGATTGCACTTCAAAGTGCCGGTGATGGACACCAAATCCAAACCCGTGAACCTGCGTATTCAACAGCTGGACGTGATTGTGGAAACCAAAACCAAAGACGACGTGTTCGTCCACCTCAAAGTGTCCACCCAATACCAAATTCCGCCCGACCGCGTCAAGGATGCCTACTATAAACTCCAAGACCCGGCCGGACAGATTACCTCCTATATTTTTGACGTGGTGCGCGCCGAAGTGCCCAAAATGCGCCTCGACGACGTGTTTGAGCGCAAGGACGACATTGCCATTGCCATCAAATCCGAACTCAACGACGCCATGATCGACTACGGTTACGACATCATTAAAACCCTGGTAACCGACATCGATCCCGATGCGCAAGTCAAAGCGGCCATGAACCGCATCAACGCCGCCGAACGCCAAAAAGTGGCCGCCCAATACGAAGGCGACGCCCAACGCATCCTCATCGTGGAACGCGCCAAGGCCGAAGCCGAAAGCAAACGCCTCCAAGGTAAAGGTATCGCCGACCAACGCCGCGAAATCGCCAAAGGGCTCGAAGAATCGGTGGATGTGCTCAACCGCGCGGGCATCAATCCGCAAGAGGCCTCGGCCCTGATTGTGATTACCCAACACTACGACACGCTGCAAGCCATAGGCCAAGACACGCGTTCCAACCTGATTCTGCTACCCAACAATCCCAATGCCGCCAGCAATATGCTCAACGATATGGTGGCCTCATTGGTCTCGGCCGGAAAGGCCATGGAAATGGAAAAACAAAAGCCGAAGGGGAAGGATAATCAAGGAAAATCCTGATATTTCCGTCCTATTCCCTTCCGTAATAAGCCGTAAATGACGCCTTGGCCAAAGCGTGTCGGTTCAAGTAAACGGCCAGCATCTCGGGTGGGGCATCTTGCGGAACATCCAAGTGTGCCGTGTCCAAAGCATAGACGGTAAAAATATAACGATGCGCAGGGTCGCCACGGGGCGGACAAGGGCCGCCGTAGCCGGTTTCGCCATAGTCGTTGCGCCATTGGATGGCGCCCGGCGGCAGGCCGCGTCCCGAAGCATCACCGGCACCGCGGGGTAAATGATGCACGTTTGCAGGAATATCAAAAACCAACCAATGCCACCAACCCTTGCCCGTGGGCGCGTCGGGGTCGAAGATGCTAACGGCGAAACTTTGCGTGCCCGCAGGCGCACCCGACCAATGCAGTTCGGGCGAAAGGTTACGGCCGCCGCAATGGTATTTGTCATACACAAAGGGCCGGGTAAAGCGGCCGTGAATATCATTGCTTTGTAGCGTAAAACTTTGTTTTTGAAAGCCGGTAAAAATGACCAGCATACTCAGCAATGCCGTTATTTTTTTCATAGCCGATGGATTTATGCGTTGATGAGCAACCATAGCACTTGTACCAGGATCACGGGGGAAAAACCCGCCAAAACGGGCTTGCGCAAATCGCGGGAACCGAACCACAGGGCGTAGCCGGCCTTCATCAGGTTGTTGCTCAGGGTGGCCATAAGCGTGGCCCCGGCCAGCACGGAAAGACCGATGGCATATTTGCCGGTGAACAAACTCAGCAGGAACGGGTCGATGTCGGTAACGCCCACCACAAAGGAGAGTAAATGCAGCCCTTGGTGCCCGAAATGCGAGACCACATATTCGGTAATCAAACTGAAAACCACAAAAAGCAAGGCGAATAGGAGGGCCGTGCGAAACTCCAAGGGATTATTGACCTGCGTTCCGTTGATTTTTTCGGCCGTTTTCATACGGCGGCGTCCGTAACGTTCCAAAAGCCAGGCCGAAAGTGCCGCCAAGGCGGCCAAGCTGAGCAAAGGCAAGCTCAATACGTGTCCGGCCGGCGGATTAAAAATCCAGGCCAGCACCCAAATACGCACAAACATCATACCCGTGGCCAACACAATGGCCGATGCGTAGGGGTAAGGGTCGGCCGCTTCGCGGCTGCGTTTGGCCAACACAATGCCGGTGGCCGTGCTGCTGTAAAGCCCGCCAAGCAGGCCGGTAATCAAGGGGCCTTGCCGGGGATAAATAAAGCGGCGAATCAAATACCCGGCGTAGGAAATGCCCGAAATCACCGTTACGGCCGCCCAAATACGGAAGGGCGAAACGGGGATTTGCGGCGCCAATGGACGGTCGGGCAAAAGCGGAAGGATAACACCCGAGATTAGCAGAAATTTGGCCAAGGTGATAAATTCATCCTCGTCGAAACGTCCGGTCAGCCGGCGGAAATAACCTTTGCGTTCCACCAGTATCAGCACCACCACCACCAAGGCCACCACCAGCCACAGCGGTTGGGTGTCGATGAGCGGGGCCAAGCCGTAGGTGAGCAAACCCACCAGAATGGTGGTGATACCATACTGCTTGCGGCTGCGGATTTTTTCCACATAATACACGAGCAAAAAGGCGGCCACCACCAACAGTCCCGCCAGGTAAACCCAGGGTTTGCCGTAGCCCGTAACGTAGAGCACATAACCCAACAGCCCGATAAAAGTGAGCGTGCGGTCGGTGCC
>JALVVJ010000145.1 GCA_027023475.1 Flavobacteriales bacterium | reverse complement strand
GGACGAACAGGTCTTGGGAATCACCCGGTTTTGTAAATATCCGTCCGGATGGAAAAAACAAAAAACCGTGGTGGGCGGCACCAAAGACCCTAAAATCGAACGTATCTTGGCACTCAATCCGGATTTGATCTTGGCCAACAAAGAAGAAAACACCCGCAAAGCGGTGGAAACCCTCCGCCGGTATGTGCCCGTATATGTCAGCGAAGTGATTAGCTGGCAAGACAACTTGCATTGGATTGAGCAGGTAGGCCTGCTCACCGGACGGCAAGCACAAGCCCGGACGCTCATCGGACAATTGGAAAACCGGCGACGGAATTTCCATCGCCCGGAACCGGTGGATGCGCTCTACCTGATTTGGCGCAATCCCTGGATGGCCGCCGGACAAAACACATTTATCAATACCATGCTCCGCCTGGCCGGATTCAATAATGTGGTAACGCAGGAACGCTACCCCGTGCTGGACGCCCGGCAGATGCAAACATTGAATCCCCAAGTGGTGCTGCTTTCGTCCGAGCCCTTCCCCTTCAAAGCCCCCCACGCCGATGAATTGAGGGCCATTTTGCCGCAAGCACGTTTCCTGTTCGTCCAAGGAGAACCCTTTACCTGGATGGGAAGTTATCCCTTGCAGAGCTTCGATTATTTTGCCAAATTGCACGAAAATTTGACCTGATGCACACCAAAACCGAAAAACTTCAAGCCCTGGGCCGGCTGCTGGACATTATGGACGATCTGCGCCAAGGATGCCCGTGGGACCGCAAGCAAACCTTTGACAGTCTGCGCCACCTGACCATCGAAGAGGTTTACGAACTTTCGGATGCCATTTTGGACAAGGATTTGGACCGCATCAAAGAAGAAGCGGGCGATATTCTCCTGCACATTGTTTTCTACGGCAAATTGGGCGAAGAAACCGGCCGTTTCGACATCGCCGACATTGCCCGTCATATTTCCGACAAACTCGTCCGTCGGCATCCGCATATCTACGGCGACGTAAAAGTAACCGATGCCGACGAGGTGAAGCGCAACTGGGAAAAACTCAAAATGAACGAAGGCAAAAAATCGGTTCTGGAAGGGGTGCCGCGTTCGTTGCCGGCCCTGGTCAAAGCCATGCGTATGCAGGAAAAAGCCGCAGGCGTGGGTTTCGACTGGCCCGACAAACAACCCGTGGAACAAAAGCTGCACGAAGAATGGGACGAATTGCAAAAAGCCGTCCGCTCGGGCGACCGCCGGCAAATGGAAGAAGAACTGGGCGATGTGTTTTTTTCATTGGTAAATTACGCCCGTCACCTGGGCATCAATCCCGAAACGGCATTGGAACGGGCCAATAAAAAATTCAAATCCCGCTTCGAAAGCATCGAGCAACGTGCCGCCGCCCAAGGTCGTTCGCTTTCGGAAATGAGTTTGGAGGAGATGGACGCTTTGTGGGACGAAGCCAAGCATAGGAAATAATTTTTGACGGGCGCTCCGGCGTCCTGCGGTCGCCTCCCGACATTGCTACGCAATGTGCGGGACAAGTTCCGCGGCTCCACAAGCCGGCGGCTTCCTTGGCCCAACGTCAAAGTCCGCGCCTTGTCTTGTTTCGCACTTCGCGAGCCCTGGCGGTCTCGCTCCGTATGCTGCGGAGCCCTTCGGTCTCCTTCGCGGCTCGGGAACCTGCGGCTTCGGGAAACCATTACCCGGGCCGCGCCTTGTTTCCCTCGCAGGCCGGCGAGCCACCTCCGGCGTCTCGCCGGCGAAGATTTTTATTCTATTCCTATGTCATCGCGATGAATGTTCCAAGGAAGCATCGCCTTGGAAACGCTTGATTTCGTAGTGGGCAAAATCACCGCTGACACTAAGCAGGGCCGAACCGTCGAGTTGGATGCGTAGCCGGTCGGCACCTTTGCCGTGAATGCGGGCTACGGCTTTTCCGGTCAGGCGTATGTCGGCATCGTTTTTAATGTCCAATTTTTGCCCACCGAACTTTGCACGGTCGGCGCCGGTGATTTTCAGGTCCTTTACACTGCCCTTTAAACGCAAATCGGCACTTCGGCGCATGTTTACCTGTAATTCTTTGGTAAACACCACGCCTTCCCACGTGGCATTTTTATCCAAATCTGCATACACCGAAGCTGCTTCCAAGTCGGCGCGTAAACGCGCATTGTCCGTGAGCCGGATGCCCACCGTGTCGCGCACCGTAAAACCGCCGTCCACGCGGGCACGGTCGTGCAATTCCACATACAAGCGCTCCAAGCGGATTTTTTCGTCGGTAATCACCTTGGCGTAGTTGTGCAGAATGATGCCTTGAAATTTTTCGTCCACAAATAAAGTGATTTCGAATTTCTTTTTGGAAATGATTTTTTTGCTCAACCACAATTTTAGTGTGCCATCGTTGACATCCCATTTGAGCACTTCGTGCAGGTTTTCATCGGCACGCAATTGGATTTGGGTTGTGTCGGCCGCTTTTTTAAGCGTTATGTCGATTTCTTCGTCCGTTTCGACACGCAAAAATGGCGGAACGGTATAGATACGGGTGATTACTTCGCGGTTGCCTTTAATCTTGCTTTTTTTTTGGCCGTAGGCAAGCATGATGCTCAAAAACATCATCAACGCAAGGATTTTTTTCATAACAACAAGGATTTATTATTTGATTAAACGTAAATTCAAGGGATAACGGTATATCTGTCCTTCACTTGCTTTGACCGCGCCTATCACGGCAAAAACCAAGGTAAGTATCATCAACACCACAAAAAGCGGTACCACAAGCAGGGCTCCCAATCCAAAGGTCAAAAAGGCAAAGGCCATTCCGATCAGGTAGTAAATCAACAAGCTGATTTGAAAATTAACCACCTCCTTACCCGTTTCGTCGATAAATACGTGATCGCTGCGGCGGATAAGCCACATAATCAGTGGAAAGAGAAAATTCAAATACCCGCCGAACAAGCCGCCGATAATGGGCGAAAGGTGAATAAACACAGCGTAGGTGCGAATATCGGATGTGGTTTGCATAGCAAAAAACGGCTTTTGTTCAAAGTTACACAAAATTTTACCGAAAAAATAATGCCAAAATCCAAAATTCCCGCATACAAAGCCACTATGGCAGCGGCTTTGCCCGAACTTTGCGTATCTTTGTGTTACGAAACGGACATATATGGCCAAATTTTCGGAAATAATAAGCGGCGATAAACCTGTTTTGGTGGATTTTTCCGCCGAGTGGTGCGGGCCGTGCAAAATGATGGCACCGGTGCTCAAAGAACTTAAAACATTGATGGGCGACCGGCTCAAAATCATCAAAATCGATGTGGACCGCAATCCTGCGGTGGCGACACGATACGAAATTCGCGGCGTGCCTACACTCATTTTGTTTCGTAACGGGCAACCCGTGTGGCGTCAATCGGGTGTGATGCCTGCCGGAGAATTAGCCCGCCTTTTGGAAACTTACTTGTAATTCGATCGGGCGATGGAAGTGTTGTGGTATATTATTCTTTGGTTAATCCTGGGGCTTTATTTGCTCTTTGAGGGTTACGAATGGGGTGCGCGCATCGTATATTTTCTTTACACTTCCAACGACGACGAACGCCGTCAAGTGTTGGAAAGCACACGTTCGGTTTGGTCGGCCAACGAGGTTTGGCTTTTGGCCTACATCGGTTTGATGTATTTGGTGTTTCCCGGTTTTTTTGCTTGGAATAGACAGTATTTCGAAGGAATTTTTTACTTGTTTGTGGTGCTCTATGTCTTGTCGGTGGCGGTCAATAATTTGTTACGCATCTTCGACGACCGCCCTGCAAGGAAATTCCTTGACCTTTTGTTTTTCGCGGCCCAAGCGGGTATGACGGTTTTAATGGGGTTGTATGTGGCCGTTTTGCTCCGTGGATGGAACGGGACGTCCTTAGGTTTGTGGAGCCGTTCATTTTCGCCTTTTAGCGGAGATTCGGGCTACGTGGATTGGTTTACTTTGCTGTTTGTTTTTTTGTTTTTCATCCTGATTTTGTTGCAAGGTTTGGGCTGGACGGTACACAAGGTGCGGCCGGCTTTGGGCCGTAAGCTCAAATTCAAAATCCAAAAATGGGCCATTTACGGGAGCTTGGTTTTCCTGGCGGTCATAGCTGCACTCTATTTTATGCAGGCCGGACGATTCAAATATTTTATCGCCTATCCGGTTTGGTTCCTGCTTCCGGTGTTGATGCTAAGCGCCTTCGGCGGGCTAATGGCCGTGCGAAGCTACGCGTCGGACAACAAAGGGTTTTTGTTGGCCACCAACTTGTTTATTTATTTCTGGCTCGGCTTGATGGTGCTGCAATATCCTTATTTGGTACACAGTACAGGAAAAAATCCGGGAATAAACATTTTCCACACCACATTCCACAGTTTAGAACACTATCATTTGCAATGGTGGGTGCTGGCCGTAACGATTATTCTGCTGGTTTATTCGGTGCTGGTCCATAAATTTTCCAAAGGTAAATCCTTGCGCGAGGCCAAGGAGAGTGGGCTCAACTAAGTTTTCTTTCGGCATTTGATTTGTCGAATTATTTTTCCAATTATGCTTAGGGGGGTGAATTTTATTAGAAACAATCATTATGCATAATTAAAAATTGCGCGGGAAAACAAGCGGGGCCCGTGTGTTGGCAACCGGAAGCGCCGGTTTCCCGCGCCGGAAGGGAGACAAGCCGTGGATTTGCGGGTAGGCCACAGGAAGGCGACGGCTCCCCGCCCTTGCGCAGGCAGACCGCAGGGCTGCCGGAGCCGCGAAGGGAACCAAGGCGTGGTCTGTGGCGTTGGCCACCGGAAGCCGCGGGTTCCCGGAGCTGCGAAGCGAAACGCCGCAAGGCGGTTCGCGGAGCCGCGGAACAAGACAAGGGGCGCCGGCCCCGCGCCGAAGGCGCGGGGCCGGCGGCGCAAAAACCACGGGGATTTTCCCGGCCCAAGGCGTTGAATAATCGATTAATTCCGCATCCAAAACATTTGGCGCCGATATTTTGCGCCGCCGGTAGCGGAATTTCATTCCGCCGCCGGCGCCCCGACGGCTTGTGGAGCCGCGGAGAAGCCCCGAGGGCTTCGGAGCGCCGAAAAAAAACAATTAAACCGCCGGACGCAAGCTTTTGTTTACAAAAAACATATATCTTTGCAGAACGATGAAAATTTGTTCGTTTTATGGCAACGTATAAAAAGAAAGGTTACAAAAAAATCAAGAAAACCGCCGTATATGACGAAAGTCTGGTGGCCAAAAGTCTGGAAAACGTGGAAGACTTGACCATACGGTCGGAAAAGTTTTTGGAACGTCATCAAAATAAAATTTTTACGGGTATAGTCATTTTAGCCCTGCTGGTGGCGGGCTATTATTTCTATCACCAACGGGTGGTGCTGCCCAAACGCGCCGAAGCGGCCAACGCTCTTTATCCGGCCCAAAAACTCTTTGAACAAGCCGTGGACGAAACCGACCCTGCCAAGCAAAAACAACTGTTCGAAAAAGTGCTGCAAGGCGATGGCGGCAAATACGGCGTGCTGGACGTGATGGATGAATACGGTTCCACGCCTTCGGGCAACCTGGCCCATTACTACGCCGGCATTGCCTACTACCATCTGGGTAAGTTCGACAAGGCCGTATCGGAACTGAGCAAATTCAAAAGCAAAGATGCCGTACTGCATCCTTTGGCCTTGGGCGTAATCGGTGATGCTTTTCTGCAATTGAATCAACCCGAAGACGCACTGGAATACTACGAAAAAGCCGCCCGGGCCGCCGACAATACCTATACCACACCTATGTTCCTGACCAAAGCCGGCAAAGTGGCCTTGGATTTGTACAAATCCAAAAAGGACGAGGGCTACCTGAACAAGGCCCGCAAATATTTGAAGGAAGTGGAAGACAAATACCCTTCGTCGCCGGCCGCAAAAGAGGCCAAAATTTTCCTGGCCCAAGCGGAATACGCCAAATAAGCGCGCAATGGCCACACGCGAAAAAAATCTTTCGTACTACGACGAAAGCCAACTGCCCGATGCATCGGATATGCGCATCGGTTTGGTGGTGTCGGAATGGAATCCCGAAATCACCGGAAAACTCCTGGAAGGCGCCCGGGAAACCCTTTTGCGTGTGGGCGTTAAGGACGAAAATATCATCGTTTGGAAAGTGCCCGGCAGTTTTGAACTGATTTACGGGGCACGCCGGATGCAAGAAAACCGGTTTATCGATGCCATTGTGGCCATCGGCAGTATTATCCGTGGCGAAACGCCGCATTTCGACTATGTTTGCCAAGCTACATCCCAGGGCATCAAAGATTTGAATGTCCGCGGCAAAACACCGGTTATTTTTTGTGTACTCACCGATGACAATATGCAACAGGCCCGCGACCGTTCGGGCGGCAAACACGGCAACAAAGGCGTGGATTGTGCCGTGGCGGCGGTTAAAATGGCGTGGCTCAAACAAAATTCGTAAATTGACCGGTGGCCTGCGGGCCCTGAAATGTTTGTTATGACGCTGCGCCGGCAGTTGGTTTTGCTTTTTATCCGTATGGCCGCATTGGGCTTGCGGTTTGTCTTTTTTGCCTTGTTTTTCCGTTATTCGGAAGCGCTCTACGGGCAATACGGTTTGGTGGCGGTGAGCATTACCTTGGGCACTTATTTGCTGGGGATGGAATTTTACACCTATGTGCAGCGCGAATGGTTGCGTCCGGGGCGGGAACTGCATAATCCTTTTTGGCACCAATTGTTGTTCTACGCGATACTATATCCGTTGATATTGCCGCTGTTTTTGCTTTTGTTTTATTACGGTTTTTTGGACTGGCAATATGCCGGTTGGTTTTTTGCCGTGTTGGTGGCCGAGCATTTGGCCATGGAGGTTTTCCGGCTATTGTTTTTGGTGGGCCGGCCGCTGTGGGCCAATGTGAATTTGTTTCTGCGCAACGGCTTATGGGTGCTTCCGGCCCTTTGGCAAATGTATGCCGGCGGCGGCTTGGACATAGGGGATTTGTTGCGTTACTGGTTTGCGGGTGATTTGTTGGCATTGACCACGGTGCTGGCTGCCCGGCGGGATGCCTGGCGGGCCTTGTTGCCTGAGCGTAAACTACAAATGCAGTGGATATGGCGCGGTTGGCGGATTGCCTTGCCTTTTTTTGTAGCCGCCCTGAGTTTTAAACTTGTGGAATTTGCCGACCGCTATGTGATCGATGCTTTTATGAACAAGGTGAGTTTGGGAGTTTACACCTTTTTTTCCAATATGGCCATGCTGGTCAATACCGTGGTGTACACGGCCGTGATTTCGGTGTTGTATCCGCAGGTGGTCAAGACCTTGATGAACAACGATGCGGGCAAGCTGGACAGCGAAGCGGGAATTATTGAAACAGATTCCGATAATGATAACCGGACGTCAGTCATATCATTCCTGCACTTCCGGCATGAAATCCGTAAATGGACATGGGGAGCCGCAATTGCGGCCCTGGCAGGCATGCCCTTGTTGCTTTTTTTACTGGGCAAACAAAACCGCTTGCAATATTTCGATGTTTTTGCAGTGTTGGTAGCGGCCAATGCGATTTATAATTTTTCAATGGCTTGGCATTTTGTGCTCTACGCCCGCCGCCGCGACAGATTAATTGTAAACTCGGCCGTGATGGCGGCGGTGCTGAATTTGGTTTTAAACCTGGTGGCCGTTCCGCTATGGGGCCTCCGGGGTGCCGCCTGGGCCACACTGGCTTCTATGGGCCTGATTTGGTGGCTCAAATGGCGAGGGGGTAGGAGGGTTTATTAGTATTTTGATTTTTTGGAATAATAATTGTTATTTTGTGTTAGCATAATTTAGTTGATTATGAAAAGAATTTTTGTTTTAGCGATGTTTTTTGTTGGGCTTTCCTTACATGCTCAAAGATATAGGCCGGCAAAAATAATTTTTAAAGATAGTAGCTCGCGAAATGGATTAATAGAAAATTTTTTGGAAAAAAACGTCAACTTTAATCCGGATGGGTACAAAAGGTATATCTTATTTAAAGAAACTGCCCGTTCGCGACGCGAATTTTTGGATACCAAGAAAATCGACCGGATTATTTTGTTTGATAAAAATATGGAGCCAACAGCAGTGTTTGATTTTGTTTGGGTAAAATTTTTTAAATATAAGATTAGAAAAAAGAAATACGTTTTATCGGAAAAAACCACATTAAAATTTCTTCCTTTATTGTTTGAAACCGAGAAATTCCGTGTATATAAGTATGTAATGATTACGGTAAACCAAAATACAGGAGCGTCCGGGTACACCATTATTTTTATCCGTAATAAAAATCAGGATTATGGTATTCCTTATGAACTTGTTGAATTTAATGCGATGATCGTATTCCCTTCGTCAACTTTATATTCGCTTTTATTACAGGTCAGAGCCATGCAAGAGCTTGGAAAAGATTGTCCGGCATTTCTTGATTACCTTAAACCTTTTTATCAAAAATACAGCACCAAAGAGCGTACCCAGCGGAAACGAATTGCCAAGGAATACGAACAGTTTGTTAAAACAACATTTAAATCCAGAAAAGAATACGTCTTGTACCAAATTATGTTCTACATGGAAAAATATGAAGAGCTTTGCGGCACAAACAAGCAAACTCCTGAACAAAAACAAGAAAATTCACGGAATAACCAATAAAAAACTTTGTGTTTTGAATTTTTCATGATGTATAACATCCAAAAATTAGTCTATAATAATTGGATTGATAATTTTTAATTCAAATTCAGGAAGACCAACAATGAATTAAAATGAATTAAACGGTATATATTTTGGTATATCATAACTATTACACACCCGATTCGATGGTTCATTTTGAGTTTAAAAAAATAGTATTTTTGTCCGCATACTACATCTGAAATTTATATTTATAAATTATGAAAAAAATACTCACTTTGTTGCTGCTCACGATAGGTATTTCATTAACAGCTCAGCGTTATCGCCCCGCTAAAATTATATTCAAGGATAGTAGTTCGCGAAATGGGCTAATTGAAAACTTTTTGGGTTATGATGAAATTTTTAATCCGGGTGCTTTCAAAAAGCGCATTTTGTTTAAAAAAACCGCCCGTTCGCGACGTGAATTATTGGATACAAAGAAAATCGACCGGATCATTTTATTGGATAAAAATATGGATGTTAAGGCCATTTTCGATTTTGTTCCGATAAAAGAATTTTATCTTTTAAAAAGAAGTCTTCCGCTTACCAAAAAGACTAAAACAAAATTTCTTCCCTTATGGTTTGAAACCGAAAAGTATCGTGTTTATAAGTATACAAAAATTACCACGGGACAAGGCGCCTCTAAACAAACCATTGTTTACATTCGTCATAAAGGCCAGAATTATGCCGTTCCCTTTGTACATGAACAAAGCAACGTTATTGTAAATGCAACATATGTTCAATTAATAAATCTTTTACGGATTAGAGCCATGCAAGAATTCGGAAAGGATTGTCCGGCTTTTCTTGATTACTTAAAACCTTTATATCAAAAATACAATGCAAAAGACCGCGAAACCCGGAAACAACGTACACGAGAATATAAAAAGCTTAGAAAATCTTTCAAATCCAAAGACGAATTTGAATTTTACATTTTGATGTCCTATTTAAAGAAATATGATGAACTTTGTGGCAAAAAAGGACAAGCTGCCAAACAACAATCCGAAAATGCTAAACCAAAAAAACAATGAAAAAAACTTTATGGGTATTTCTTCTGGTTTTCGGTTTTAATATAATTTCTCATGCGCAAACCTTACGATTACATTGGGAAGCGGGGCCGGGGCTGGCTTTTCCATATGAAGAACATCCTATTGGTTTGCACGCGTTTTTGTTCAAATCGAATTTAAATATTCCCGTAGCATCATCCGGAGATTTACTTTTTGGCACCGGATTTTTGATGTATAAGATTTCTTACAAGGAAAGTAGTTATTCTGATCCACATGATGTTATCTCGGCTGCCTACTCCTTTATTTTATTAGACAGGCCTGAGTTTATGAGTAATATTTTTGCGGGATACCAAGTATCCGATCTTCTCATTGGGTCATTAGGTGCAAAAAGCCCCGTGTCCCACAGTGTAATTTTGGGTATCGAAGGCGGCCCCGACTTTATCAAATTACGTATAACGCTACATAAGATATTGACTCCCATACCAATTTTTAATAACAACGAAGTTTTCAAAGTATATCCGACCGTTCTTACGTTTACCGTAGTATTTTAACCGGTACATTTCCGGTTTCACTTACTCCACCGGCACAACCTCCACTTGCCGTGCCGCCGAAAGCGCCATGATACTATGGTCGTACATGGCTTCGCATTTAACGGCGGGCAAATAGTAGGTTCCCGCATAGGATGCATTGACCGTAAAGCGGAAGGTTTTGGTCTTGCCTTTGGGCAGGTCAAAAAAGAGCATCACACGGTCGTCGCGGATGTCGGCATAGTCATAATTGCTTTTCTGTTCATCGCCTTGATTGTCCATGCGCCAGTTGGAAATTTCCCATCCCGAAGGGAAAATTTGCGTGAGCGCCATGTTTTCGTAGTCCGGTAATACGCCGGGGTGGGTAATACGCACTTCCACCGTAACGTCTGTTCCTTGGAGTAACCGGTTGATGTTTACGGGTTGGCCTGCGGCATCCAAATATCGCACATCCATTTGCAAATGTTTGCTCACCGGTTCGTTATTGCCTTGCAATGGAATTCCGCTGTTGGTCAAGGTTACAAACAAGGTATTTTGTCCCAGGTTTTGAACTTTCAATTGCGCCTTACCGTCCGAGCCGTATTGGAGTGCGGTTTGCCAAACGGGCACTTGCGTAGTAACTTTACGCTGCAAACTGGGCGCTGCAAGTTCAAAATTGATATTTTCTCCTTTGTCGTCGCCCACAAAAGCACTTACTCCCAGCAAACAATAAGCTGCTGTTTGGGTACTAAGCCAATTGTCGGAATTGAGCGTTTTTACTACGGATTTGAGTACTTTACCGGCGCGATCGTCGTCCTTCATTAAACTCAACACATAAAGAATAATGGCTTCGTCGCGCTCGTTGGAACCAAAGGTATAACTACTTTCGTTGTATTCGGGAACTTGCAAAGGAAGGTCTTTTGCAATTTGCTTGGCCACATTGGCATTGCCGGCCAAGTAATAAGCCGCTGCCAAAAACCACTTGGCCGCCGAATACAAGCGTCCGCTTTCGCGAAGCCGGTTCATGGCACCGCGTTCGGGTTTTCCGGCAAGGGCCAGCGTAAACAAACGGTAGGCCTGATTCAATTGCGAAGAACGCAAGTTCCAATGGTGGTTGTTGTCGCTTTGCGGCCAATTATTCGCACTGCGCCGTTGATAGCGGATCCATTGATTGAGCATGCCGGCAGGAACCTGATAACCTTTGCGTTTGGCTTCCAAAAGGAAATGTCCGGCATAGTTGGTTCCCCAGGCCGAAACCGAAGAATCGAAATCAGGCCAATAGGTAAATCCCCCATCGGAGGTTTGGAAATTTTGCAAGCGCAAGATGGCGGCATTGACATTATCTTGAATTTGGGCGCGGCGAACCGCATCGATTTCGGTTAATTTATCCAAATAAAGTTGGGGAAACACCGATGATACGGTTTGTTCGATACATCCGTAAGGATAATTGATAAGGTAACCGATCCGGTGTTGAAGCCGGATAGACGGAATACGCGATACTTCCACCGAAGCTTTGTTTGTGCCTGCAATACCGAATGCACTGTAATCCAGTTCCAAACTTTGTCCTGGCCGGAGCGTTCGTTCTTCAATACGATCCACCGGCGGATTGGCTATGCGGATGGGGATTTCCACGCTGTAATGCGCCTTCTCGCCACCACCCGTAGCCATTATTTCCACAAGTCCGGTGCCGGTGCGCGGGGCCACTTTCAGTTCAAAAAAGGCCATTTTTTCGCCCGGATTGTCGAAACTTAAACTTTGTTCGGACTTGTCAACCGGTTGCAACAATTTTCCCGTTTTGATTTTTATCCTGACATTGGAAAATTTTTTGCCGGCAAAAATGCTAACGGGGACACGTATTTTTTCGTCAGGGCCCACCACGCGCGGCAACGTCGGCAGCACCATCAACGGGCTTTTTACTTTAACCGTGGCCTCGGCATTGCCGTAATTTCCTTTCCCGTCGGCAGCCACCAGCATCACGCGCACCGAACCGATATATTCGGACATACGGAAACGGTGAACCCGGCTTTGACCTTTGTCCAAGTAAAAGTCGCCCAGGAATTTTACCACGGGTTTAAAACGATTGGCTTTGTGCTTACCCGGTTTGATGAGTTCACGGTCGCCGCCCAAGGCCAACAATCCGGCGATTTTACCCGCAAAAGCACCCAATACGTAGCGATACATATCGTAGGTTTTGATTCCCAGCGCCTCGGTTCCGTAGAAATAATTCCAGGGGTCGGGGGTGCGGAAACGGGTCAAATCCGTAAGCCCTTCATCCACCACAAAAAGGGCATAGTGCATGGGACGACCATCCTGTTCGCGCACTTTAATTTCAACCATAGTTTCCGGGCGCCATTGGGTAGGAACTTCCACCAACGGATGCAAATGCGTAGAAGGATTGATAACATGCAGAGGCGTTATGCCATAGAGCCGCACCGGACGGTCGTTGCCCGAATTGGCATAAGGTTGAATGTAGGAGATATGCACAAAGGCATTGGGTGCCATGTCGGCGGTGGTTTGGAATTGTATTTCATGCCGGCCGGGGTTAATGTCGGTGGAAAACCATTCCAGCACATCCGAACCGTTTTCGATGCTCACCAAGGCCTTTCCGCCGTTTCCGGCCGGAAGTTTGATATGAACCGTTTCACCGACCTTGTAATTGTCTTTATCCGTAGAAAAGGTGAGCATTTCCACCCCACCCGGAAATTCATGGCCGGGTGTTTCCCACCATCCGCGATAATCGGTATAAAAAATCTGTCCGGTGCTATGACCCGATTCGGGATCGGTGATACGAATGTATTTGCGTCCCCAGGTTTCTTGCGGGAAAACCAAGCGGTAAAGGGTTTTTCCATTATGGGTATCCACATAATCATCAATGATTTTTTTGCTGGACGACGAACGTAAATAATAACCCAAATCGCCGTTGGCGGTGCGTTGCCACCACCATCGCCATCCGATTTCATATACTTCCAAATGCAACCGCTTGCGATCAACAGGTTTTCCGTTTTCGTCCACCGTTACGATGGAAATCATATGCGGTTCGTCCGAATACAAAGCACCGTTCCAACCTTTGCCTTTGGGAATTTTTACGCCCACATAAGACTGAAAGGGCGAAACGGGAATGCTCAACCGGTCGATACTAAAATCGCCGCCTTGTTCGAAAACACGGGTTTTGAAGTCGGCCATCAGCATGCCGGGGGCTTCTTTGCCCACGTCGATTTTTATGGGCACCAAGGTTTTTCCGTTGGCATCCAACTGTCCGTCAAACAGGGTTTCGGATTCGCCAATGAAGGATTTGGCCACATCGTCGAAATGATATTCTTTGTATCGTTCGAAATGTGTACGGCCTTTTCGCAAACGCATTTCAACCTTGGCTTTGAGGTGGGATGCCGGCGCACCGTGCAACCAACGGGCTTGGAGCACAAAATTATTTATGTCGGTATGCAAAAGTTTATCGTCGGGAAACTGCAATTGAATTTTCAGCCGGTTGGGTTTGATGGTTTCAATGTGCAAGGTCTTTTCAAAAACGGCATCACCGGCTTTGAATTTGACATGCCAATTGCCTGTGGGTGCATCTTGGGGTGTAGCAAAATGAAAGTCATACAAAGGACCGTCGGTTTTAGGGCGCACACGGCGCAAAAACAAGCGGTTTTTCGGGTTGTAAACTTCCATCACCAAGGGGTGATTGAGCGGAAGCGGATTGGCACGGTCATCCAGAATGGCTTGTAAATAAACCGTATCACCGGGGCGCCAAACATCGCGTTCGCCGAAAAGAAAGGCCTTGATGCCTTGACGAACTTTGCGCCCACCCACATTGAACATACTAACCGACAAGGCGCTGCCGTCGTCCAGGCGCACATAACCGCGTTGCTCACCCTTGGCGGCCACCAAAAGGAAAGGTTTACGCCCGGCCGGAACATAAGCATGACCGTTTTTTCCCGTTCGGGCCGAACCTAGGAGCCGGTATTGGAAATCATAGACCTTGATATTTACATCCGCCATGGGCCGGGTATGCAAAATATCGTGAACAAAAGCATGGATACCGTGCCGTGCATCTTCCTTGGCTATGATGCCCAAGTTCGAAGCCAAAAGGTTCCGAACCAACCGCCGTTCGCGCAGGTAATAGTAGGAATTGCTACAAGGATTATTGCGCTGCCGGTAATCAAAATCATCGTAATCATATTCATCGAAATAATAGTAATAATCGGTAGGCCCATCGTAGCGTGCATCTTCCCGCTTGGCAATTTCTTCTTCACGGGCTTTGGTATTTCCGGTTTGTTCTTCCTGCGCTTCTTCGCAGGGATAAAGGGATTGACTACGATCGAATGATATTTCGACGCGGTATAATGCGCCGGGTTCGGTTTGGAACAATTTTTTCAAGTCCAGGGCAAACACGTTCCAATTACCGTAATCGATGGCATGGTCGGAAGTGAGCGGAACTTCGCCGCGGTAAACTATGCGGCCAACACGCGTAAGCTCATTGGCTCCATCCAATTGATTGACTTGAAGGAATTGATGGATATTATCGGCATAGATTTTTATTACTTTGACATTTACCGCTTTTAGATTCACGGCTTTGAAAGGGAAAATAAGCCGGTCGGCGTCGGGCAGGATGTTACCTTTGCTCACCGCTTCCACAGCCGGAAGAATGCTTGAAAAACGGATACTTCGTTCGTAGGTTTTGCCCAATCGTTTGGAACGACTGTTACGAACCGACGATGCGATGACCAAAGTGCGGGTACCACTCAACCGCTTGACCGGATAAATTTTCAATGTATTCCCTTGGACGGAAAACCGCAGCTTGACGGGTTTGCGAAAACGTATAAGTCCACGCAAATCCTGTTGTTGATCCAAAGGGTCGGAAAAGTTCAAAACCACCACTTGGTCGGGATTGGAAAGCGTTTGGACATCGATGAGTTTAAAATGTTCGATAGAAGGAATGTCCACTTTGAGTTCGCCTTTTTGAGGAACGCCCACAGGCGCCGAATCCCACCGCAAATGCAGCACATCATCGGCCTGTCCGCGGTAAATGCTATCCACCGTAAAAAGGTGTATCCGGCCGCCTTCATCATGCGACCAACGAATGGGCAAGGTTTTTTCGCCTTGAACGGCTTGCAGACATTTTTCCACGTCTTGGTCACCGGCCTTGTCGGCTGTTAGGATTTTGCCGTCGTAACGGTTCCAAACCGGATTTTGGATGTCGTAGGCCTGCAAACTGCCGGGTTGCACGTCAAGTGCTTGGGCGCGTGTGCGGAAACTAAATGTAAAAATCCCCAGGGAATCGGGCACTTGCATGACTTTTCCCAAATGGAAACGTGCCTTGAATTCCTGCCCGTTGGGCAAGGGATGCCAAGGACGGAAAACAAGTAGCGAAGGCGTTTGCCAAACAAGCGTCCCTTGGATGTTGGGGTCAAAATCAAACAATTCCACATCGGCCGTGTCGCCGGATTTGACCTTTTGGTCTTGGGCCAATTGAATCATGATGGGGTCGCTGTTGGAAATAACTCCGGAAGTAAAGCCGGCGATATAGGCCGTAAATTCGTGCGACGGACGTGTTTGTTTTTCGGATTTGCGATGACAACTTACCAACAAAACAAGCAGGAGAAGTCCGGTCCACAGCGGACGGGACAAGTGGTGGATATAGTGCTTCATAATACGCAGGATTGGGCCTTTAAATTTAGTTATTTTTAATGGGTTGAAAAAATCCGGTTTTTAACAATATTGATTGTGCTTTGCAAGTCTTATGTTAGCACTTTTGATTTACAAGCGTCAAGCCGTAACATATTCGGCAAATAATGGTAGAATAAGAAATTTTACGAGAGGGAAAACAAGCATGGCTATTGTGCCGGGCTTTCGGAGCGCGGGTTTCCCGAACCGGCGGGGAGACAAGCCGCGGATTTGTGTGTGGAACGCGGAAGGCGATGGCTCACCGCCCTGGCGCAGGAGACACCGCAGGTGGCTCCGAAGCACCGGAGCGAGACCGGAGGGCTCGCGGAGGGCGGAACAAGACAAGGCGCGGCCTACGCCTAGGCCGGTGGAAGCCGAAGTCTTGTGGAGCCGTGGAGGCGACCGCAGGGCGCCGGAGCGTCAAAAAAAAACATCCTTAAACGCTCAACAAATCTTTTAAAGCACCTTCCAACTGCGGATAACGGAACACAAAACCCGCGTTTCGGATTTTTTTACTTTCGATGGGCACGCCTTCCAAGGCCAAGCACGCCGAAGGGCCTGTTAGCCACCGCAATAAAACCCCCGGAACAGGCGGCATACAACACGGACGGCCCATCCGCTCGGCCGCGATTTGCACAAACCGGCGGTAGGTTACCGGATGCGGCGACACGGCGTTGAATGTGCCGTCCAAGGGATGTTGCAGCATAAAAAGATACATCCGCGCAATATCATCGATATGAATCCAATCGAGCCACTGCCGGCCCGAACCCAATGGCGACGTTAGGCCCCACCGTAGCGGACGAATCATTCGCGGGAAGGCACCTTGGCGGGCATCCAAAACCACGCCTGTGCGCAATATACTCACCCGCCGTGCCACCGCTTGCATGGATTGTGATGTTTCCTCCCAACGGACCGTAAGCCGCGCCAAAAAATCCGTGCCCGGCGGGTCGGTTTCGATGCGTTGGCAGTCGTCGGTAACGCAACCGTAGTAACCGATGGCCGAAGCACCGATAAAATGTTTTACGGCAACGCCGTTTTGCATCATAAAATCCCGCAAAAAAGCCAGTGAAAGTATCCGGCTGCCGGCGATTAGGGCTTTGTAGTCTTCGGTCCACCGCTGCGCACCGATGTTGGCCCCGGCCAAATGCACCAAGGCGGTAGCACCCTCGAACACCCGCCCGTCGATGCGGCGACGTGTCCAATCCCAAGCATAATAGGACACCGCATCCGTGCCGGAATAACGTTCAGGGAAACGGGTTAATATGCGCACACGATATTGCTTGCGCACCAACAAACCGGTAAGCGCACGTCCGATAAGCCCGGTTCCGCCCGTTATGACAATTACAGGATTCATTCCGGATGTTTTCCTACAAATTTAGTCATTTTGACAGGCGGATGCTCCCGGTGGTGAAAAGCGTGTTTGTCAATAAAAATCCCTATCTTTGTTAAACCAAAAATTTCGGATATGAATTTTATTGTTTCCCAATCGGAATTGCTTAAAAATCTTTTGGCGGTCAATGCCGTGATCAACAGCAAAAACACCAATCCGATACTGGACAATTTTCTTTTTCAAGTCCGTTCCGATAAATTGGAAATTGTGGGCTCGGACGGTGCCGCCACAGTGATTGCCGAAATGCCGCTTGAATCCCAAGGGACGGGCGAATACGCCGTTCCGGCCGAAAAATTGGTCAATACCATTAAAAACCTTTCGGAACAACCCCTGACCTTTACCATCGAAAATAATCAATTGCGTATTACGGCCGAAAAAGGTAAATACAACCTGCCGGTGCTGGACGGTAAGGATTTTCCCATGCCCGCCCCCATTGCCGATGCTTTTGAACGTCATATTACCGGCTCGTTATTGGCCGAAGGGATTAACAAAACCATTTTCGCTACCGGCAACGACGAATTACGTGTGGCCATGAACGGCATTTTGTTCCACTTTACGCCCGAACGTTTGAATTTGGTAGCCACCGACGCCCATAAATTGGTGCGTTTTAGTGTAAATAACATTAAGTCGGACGGCGATCAAAGTTTGGAATACATCCTACCGAAGAAACCTATGCAAATCCTCAAAAACCTGTTGGCCAAAAGTGATGCGGAAGTAGATATGCGTTTTTCGGAAAAAAATGCCGAATTCAGTTTTGAAAATATCCGGGTATTCACCACCTTGATCGACGGTAAGTTTCCCGAATACGAAAGGGTGATTCCCACCGACAATCCTTTTATACTTATTGCCAATCGCGAGACCCTTTTGGCCTCCATCCGGCGCGTGTCGTTCTATGCCAATCAATCTACCTATTTGGTGCAATTGATGTTGCGCGGCGGTTCGCTTACCGTTACGGCGCGCAATGATGAAATGGCCAGTGAAGCCGACGAAGAGCTGACGGTCAATTACCAAGGCGAAGACCTGAACATCGGATTCAACGGTCGTTCTTTGGCCGAAATGTTGGCCGCCCTCGACAGCGAAGAGGTGGAAATGACCTTTTCGTCGCCCAAACGTGCCGCCCTCATTGCTCCCATGGACGGATATAGCGAAGAAGAGGAAATCCTTATGCTCCTGATGCCCATTGCTATCGGATAATGGAACACGATTGGTCATACCGGATAGCTTACTGGATTACGGCTTTTTTGCCTATAATTTTGGGATTTGGCCTTACCATATTGATTTTGGTGATTTTGCAGAAAAAATACAAAGGCCCCAAAGAGGAAGAGGATGAAAAGGAATAAAATCCGGCTGACCAAAATTTTTCATTTCGAAACGGGACACGCTTTGGCGGGCTACGACGGCAAATGCCGCAATGTGCACGGACACAGCTACCGGCTCGAAGTAACCGTTATCGGGTATCCTATTGACGATCCCAACCATGTAAAATACGGTATGGTGCTGGATTTCGGCGATTTGAAAAAAATTGTCAAAGAGCACGTGGTGGACGTTTACGACCACGCTTTGCTACTCAACAAAAACGGAGCATATCGCACTATGGGCGAACGCCTGGCCGCCGAAGGGCATCGTATTTTGTTGGTGGATTTCCAGCCCACGGGCGAAATGATGCTACACGACATCAAGGCACGAATTGCTCCGCACTTGCCGCAGGGTGTCCGTCTTTTTTCGCTGCGGCTCTACGAAACAGGAACTTCTTATGCCGAATGGTATGCCGACGACCAGGAAGAAGATTGATTTGGATTTGGCTTCGGGCCGCAAGTTGTATTTCGTTTCGGACGTGCATTTGGGCTATCCTGACGAAAACTCTTCGCGCGAGCGGGAAAAAAAGTTTGTAGATTGGCTGGAAAAAATTGCGCCACATGCCGGCGCCTTGTTTCTGGTAGGAGATATTTTCGATTTTTGGTTCGATTGGCGCCGGAGTGTTCCGCGCAATTATACGCGCACACTGGGCGCCTTGGCCCGCATGGCCGACCGCGGTGTGCGGATTTTTTATTTCTATGGCAATCACGATATGTGGATGAAGGATTATTTTGAAAAGGAAATCGGCATGGAGATGGTGCCCGACGCGGCGGAGGTGCTTTGGGCCGGCAAGCGGATATTTGTAGCCCACGGAGATGGTTTGGGCCCGGGCGATCAGGGATATAAAATCCTGAAAAAGATTTTTCGTTCACCCGTTTCACAATGGCTCTACCGGCAATTGCATCCCGATTGGGGCATTGCTTTGGCTTCTTTTTTCTCGCGTTGGAGCCGGCGCTCGGGCAACAAGATGACCACGCGTTTCAAGGGCCCTGAGAAGGAGTTTCTCATTCAATATGCCTTGAAAGTGTTGGAAAAAGAACATTTCGATTATTTTATTTTCGGCCACCGGCATCACGTGGTGAAATATGCCCTGAACAAGCGGTCGGTTTATTACAATATAGGTGATTGGTTGGAACATTTCTCCTATCTGGAAATACAAAGGGGTGAAAAACCGCAATTATTGCGTTATAAATCAAACTAGCATAATAAAAGATCGAATCAGTAACTTTTTTACCCTAATTTTTTAATTTTTTTAATAATAATGCTTATTGGATTAATATGCTATAAAAAAAGCATTCTATCTTTGGTAATTCCTTACTTTAATTATTTTTTTATACCTTTACGGAAAATTCATCAACATGAAAAATCTTGATGCCATTTTACAAGAACTCTTAATGAACACCGATTCCGAAGCGGTAGTATTAGCCAACTCCGATGGGCTCCCTTTGGCCGCCATCAACACCAAAGACGACAACCGTATAGCGGCGCTTACGGCATCATTGCAATCCATGACCGATCGGTTTGTTGAAAATTTTAACAGGGACAAATCCAAACAAATCATTGTGGAAACCGATCAAGGATACATTACCATCAAACGAGTGAATGATAATCTTGTGCTCATGTTGCTTTCTGGCGAAAATGCCAAATTGGGTATGATTCTGCTCTATGTGGATGATGCTATCAAACGTATTAATGAAGTTTTTGTTTAAACCTGAAAAATGGCAATTTATGGAAACCGACTTGATGGTACTAACCGAAAAACTTTTGGAACACATCCCTGAAAATCTTCGTTTAAAAGAAAATGACATTAAGGTGCTCAACGATCATTTGGACTTTTTTCTGTCCAAAGCCGATATTATCGTAAAAGATTTCTACGACACACTTTTTTCCAATGAAGCCACTCGAAAGGTTTTTCATGAAGGTGAACGGCCCATACGCGAAAAATCCCTGGCCGAATGGGTGGCAAAAACCATTGGTGGTAAGTTCGACAAGGATTATTGGGCTTGGCAAACCTTTGTGGGTATCTTGCACATTAAGCGAAAGGTTACCAATGATTATATGTTGATTATGATGCACCGTATTTCGGATTTGGTAATCGGTGAGGCCTACAAAGATTTACCTGCCGATGAGGCCGCTGCGTTGAAAACGGCCTGGCTAAAATTAGCCGGAATCGTATTATCCTTGATTTCCGAATCCTACCATTATTTTTACTTGGTGGCCATTAGCCAAACCACGGGAATAAAACTGAACCTGCTGGATAATTTGGTTCGTGTGGAAGTGGACAATTTGTTGGAAGCCAACAAAAAATATCGATTAATTTAAAAAGTAATGTTTAGCTCCAATAAATCGATCCTGCCGCCAGTTGAACGAACACACTACTACATAGTATTAAAAGAATTAAAAGATGTATTGGAATTAAATTACCTTGGCAGCGTACTTATCGATAATAAATTTCGTATAGTAGAATCGCATACTGTTAAGAAAAATAATAATGAAGAATTGAGCGAAAGTGTAGTTGCCGTGTTGAAACGATTTAAAAAATTCAAAGGTAAAAGTCGTATTCCTTTGGGAGGTGACTTATTTCCGTTTAAACGTTTGGTTCTTTCTTTAAAGGACAGTTACTTAACTTTATTGTTATCCGACCATTATGCATTTGCACTGTATTTAGGAAAAGAAAACCTAAACATTGGAACGATACTGAATATCATTTGCCCGAAAATTGATGATTTACTTCTTTATTTGGAAAAAGTAAAAAAATAATTTGAGTGATATGAATGTCGAAAAACTGCAAAAAAGTGTGGAAAAATTAAAAAAGGAATTAGGCCCGGCTTTAATAGCCATGGATGTTTGGAAATCAGGTGTGGGAACTTCGTTGGCATCTTACAACACAAATCCCGAAGGTACCGCACTTTTTGATCAGGCAACGAATTATTTGGAAAGGATATTGGAAACTGCCGGTTTTCCCGAATTGGAAAACTATTATTTGGTAGAGTTAAAAAATAATAAATTAATTATCATTATTGTGTTCCCCGAGGGTTTTCAGTGGGGTATTTTGGTCGATAAAAACAAAATTAATATGGGTTTACTATTAGGGATAACTATACCCAAAGCACGTAAATATTTTTACGATGCTTATCATTCCAAAGAATGATACTTGCCCATCCATACTTTCCCAATTATCCGGCTTCGGGCCGGATTTTTTTTGTTTCCGTCCGGATGATTTTGCCCGTGATTTTCAAAAACCTTATTTTTACGCAAATTTCTTTAAGAAAATGTTTGAATACATCTCGGGTAAACCCGTAGAATTATCTCCGGCCCATGCCGTGGTGGATGTGAACGGTATCGGATATTTTGTCCGCATCACCGTGCACACCTACGAAAAAATCGCCGGACAGGATACCATTAAACTCTATACCGAATTTATTATCCGCGACGACGGGCAATACCTTTATGGTTTTGCCGACAAGGCGGAACGCCAATTTTTTCGCCGGTTGATTGCCATATCGGGTGTGGGCACCGCCTCGGCTCTCAGTATTCTTTCGGCTGTGCCGCCCGACGAATTGGCCCAAGCCATCATTGACGAAAACATCGCCGTGCTCAAAGCCATCAAGGGCATCGGCCCCAAAACGGCCAAGCGCATTGTTGTGGAACTCAAAGACAAATTGCTCAAAGAAGGTTTTCCGGGGCAGGCATCGCAAACCGCCGCTGCCGGCCCCAAAGTCGAAGAAGCCATTGCCGCCCTTGAAGTACTGGGCTATCCGCGCCGCGTAACCCAAAAGCCCGTCCAACAAATCCTGCGCGAACACCCCGGGCTGAGCACCGAACAAATAATAAAACTCGCCCTCAAACGTTTATAATCCGTCCGAACGCCTTGCGTATGTGTTGCCGATACAAATTATTGTTCCTCTTGCCGCTTTTCCTGATGGTTTCGGGCCTTTGGGCCCAGCAACAGGACAGCACCCGACGCGATACCGTCCTTACTCCCATCCGCATCCCCGCGCAAGTGCAAAGCATCAAGGATATTTACGAATACGACCCGCAGTCCAATCTCTATATCAAAAAACAAAAACTGGGCGACTATGATATTTCCTACCCCCGCGTTTTGACGCCGGCCCAATATTTCGAACTTCTTCAACGCGAAGAAATTCAAAAAAACTTCAAGGCCGTCAACGACGCTATTTCGGGCAAATCCGGCGCCAAGGAAAAACAAAAAGATCTGCTCCCGCAATTTTATGTCAATAGCAAATTCTTTGAAACCATTTTCGGCGGCAAGGAAATCAAAATCGAACCCAAAGGTAATTTTGAACTCGACTTGGGCCTACGCTACACCAAACGCGACAATCCCCTGGTTCCCGTACGCAACCGCTCCAACCTGCAATTGGACCTTAACCAACGTATCAGTATGGGGCTTTCGGGCCATGTGGGTAAACGGCTCAACCTGAACCTGAACTACGACACGCAGTCGATGTTCAACTTCAACAACCAAATCAAACTGGATTTTCAACCCGACGAAGATGCTATCCTGCAAAAAATCGAAGTGGGCAATGTGGGCATGCAATCGGTCAATGCCCTTATTCAAGCACCCCAAAGTTTGATGGGACTTAAAACGGTGATGAAATTCGGTCATACCGAAGTTACTCTGGTGGGTGCCGAACAAAAATCCAGCATGCAAACCATCCAAGCCCGTGGTGGCGAAGTACTCGAAGACTACGAAATTCCCATCCTCCGCTACGACGAAAACCGCCATTTTTTCCTTTCGCAATATTTCCGCGAGCGTTACGACCGGGCCTTGCAACACTATCCCTATGTGGATGCACCGGTTTATATCACCAAAGTGGAAGTGTGGATTACCAACCGCAACTCCAATCCCCAAGATGTGCGCAATATTGTGGCCGTGCAGGATCTGGGCGAAAGCGAAATTCTGGGCCTCGACCCCGTGCCCCCGGGCTTTGTGCTTCAACCCGGCGCCCTGCCCGACAACACGGTGAATAAATTTAACCCCGAAGCCATCGGCACGCCCGGCTCCGTTTACACCAACGACATCCGCCAAATCTATACCGTGGACCAAGGATTCGGCGGCCTGTCCGTGGTCAACGGCAAGGATTATGTGGCCTTGGAAAATGCCGTCAAACTCGACAGCACCCAATATACCCTGCATCCCAAATTGGGTTATATATCGCTCAAACGAAAACTCAATCCCGACGAAGTGTTGGCCGTGGCCTTCCAATACACCGTGGGTAACGAAATCCACAAAGTGGGTGAATTTACCGACGATGGCGTGGTTTATCCCCAAACGCTCATTGTCAAATTGCTCAAAAGCAATATTTCCGATGTTAGCCAACCCGATTGGCAATTGATGATGAAAAACATCTATGCGCTCAACGCCTATTCGGTGGCCAAGGAAGATTTTATGCTCCACATTCTTTATGCCAATCCCACGCCGCTCAACTATATCAGTCCGGTCAACGGAACGCCCTTGCCCAACGATGTCAAGGAGCGCATCTTGCTCAACGTGTTCCACATGGATGAATTGAACACCTCCAACGAACCCCAACCGGGCGGCGACGGATTTTTCGATTTTATTCCAGGAATTACCATCGACCCGCGCGAATCCTTGATTATCTTTACTTCGGCCGAACCCTTCGGGCGTTATTTGTTCGAAAAATTACGGCTCTCGGCTGCCGAAGATTATGACGACCCGTCCACCTGGAACGATAACCAAAAGAAATACGTTTACCGGGAACTCTACATCACCACCCAATCGCAGGCCGAACAATATCCCGAAAAAAACAAATTCCTGCTCAAAGGAAAATATAAATCGGCCAACGGCGGCGGCATTTCGGTGGGCGGATTCAACCTGCCCCGCGGCTCGGTGCACGTTACGGCCGGCGGACGCGAACTGGTCGAAGGCGTGGATTATGTGGTCAATTACCAAGCCGGGCAAGTGGAAATTATCAATCCGGCCCTAAAAGCATCCAATGTACCCATTCAAGTAACTGTGGAACAAAACAACCTGTTCCAACAAACCACCAAAGTGTTTACGGGTATTGATGTGCAACACAAATTCAACGATCATTTTCAAATAGGCGCAACCTACCTGCACTTGAAGGAAAAACCCATTACTTGGAAGTCGGATTTCGGCCACGAACCGCTCAATAACCGGCTGTTCGGCTTCAACGGCGTATTTAGTCACAAGGTCAATTTGCTGACCAAATTGGTCAATTACCTGCCCAACATCAAAACCGACAGGGACAGTAAATTTTCCATCCGCGCCGATTTTGCCTACCTCAAACCCGCCCTGGCCGAAATATCGAACATCAACGGCGAAAGTGCCACGCTTATCGAAGATTTCGAAAGTTCGCAAACCCATGTGGATCTGATGATGCCCTATGCCTGGAAATTGGCCTCGGTGCCCGCCCGTTTTCCCGAAAGTCAGTTACTGGACAATTGGGATTATGGCAAAAACCGCGCCTTGCTCGCCTGGTATGTCATTGATAACATTTTTTACCAAAACCCGCCACCGGGCATCGACAATGCCGAAATGTCCAAGGACGAAAACCGGCTCGTGTATATCCGCGAACTCTTCGACCGCGATGTGGTGGCCGGTTACAACAACAATATTCCTACGCTCAACCTGGCCTTTTTCCCCGACGAACGCGGCCCCTATAACTTCGACACCAATCTCACGCCCCAGGGTAAGCTCACCAACCCCGAACAACGCTGGGCCGGAATGATGCGGGCGCTCACCACCACCGATTTCGAGCAATCCAACGTTCAATATGTTACCTTCTGGATTATGGACCCTTACTACAACAATCCGTCGCTTACCGACGGCGGAAAAATTTATTTGGACTTGGGTTATATGAAAGAAGACATCCTCTACGACGGCCGCAAACAATACGAAAACGGCCTCCCCGAAGACGGCGGCACCCAGAATACCGTTTATACCAATTGGGGTAAACTCCCCCTCAATCAGTCGCTCAATTACGCCTTCGACGACGACCAAAACCACCGCGACAATCAAGATGTAGGCCTCGACGGACTCAAAGACCCCGAAGAGCAAAACTTTTTCGCTTCGTTCCTCAATGCCTTGCCCGCCGCCGTGCGCAGCGCCGTGCAAAACGACCCGGCCAATGATGACTTTGTCCACTTCCTCGACGCTTCGGGCGGCGTGCTCGAACGCTACAAAAAATTCAACAACACCGAAGGAAACACGCCGGTCAACAACAATACCAGCACCACCAACGCCAACGATGTGTATCCCGACACCGAAGACATCGACCGCGACCAAACCATGAACACCATCGATGCCTACTACGAATATGAAATTCCCTTCGGGCCCAATATGACGGTCAACGACCCTTATGTGGCCGACATTAAGGAAACCACCTTCCAGGATGCCACCGGTCAAACCCGCAATGCCCGTTGGATACAATTCAAAATTCCGGTCGAACAATACAGTTCACGCGTTGGCAACATCAGCGATTTCCGCTCCATCAAATTCCTGCGTTTATATCTTACGGAATTCGCCCAACCGCTTGTGCTGCGTTTTGCCATGCTCGACCTTATCCGCAGCGATTGGCGCAATTACAAACTAACCTTGGATCCTTCGGATCCAAATCCCAACGACGACCCCACCACGGTGGAAGTAACTTCGGTGAGCAGCGAAGAAAATCAAACACGCGGCGGCATTCCCTACGTCAGCCCACCGGGCATCCAACGCGAAGAGATTTATCAAAACAACCAATTGATACGCCAAAACGAACAAGCTCTTTCCATGCGTGTATGCGATTTGGAAGTAAAAGACGCCCGCGGCGTATTCAAATACAACCGCGTGGATATGCGCCAATTCAAACGGCTCAAAATGTTTATCCACGCCGAAAGTGTGCCCGGCCAATTGCCTTTGCAGGACGACGAACTTTGGGCCTTCCTGCGTTTCGGAACCGACCTGGATCAAAACTTCTACGAAGTGATGATTCCACTCAAAGTAACCCGGCCCGGCACCGCGGATCCCGAAGCCGTCTGGCCTTTGGACAACCGCATCGACCTACGATTGGAATTGCTCCAAAAAATCAAACTCCAACTGATACAAAACCGGCAAACCAACCCGCAAAACATCCTCTACTTCACCGAAGACCAATTGGACCCTTCGGCCGCCGGTAAACCCAACCTGCTCACCATCGGCATCAAAGGAAATCCCGACTTTGCCGATGTGCGTGTGATGATGGTGGGTGTGCGTAATATGAGCAACACGCCTCTGTGCGGCGAAGTATGGTTCAACGAAATGCGGCTTACCGAAATGAAAAACAAAGGCGGTTGGGCTACCCAAGGCACAGCCGACCTCACGCTGGCCGATGTGGCTACGTTCAACTTTTCGGGTGGCGTGTCCACCGCCGGCTTCGGTCCGCTGGAACAAGGCCCTATGGGACGTTCGGTAGAAAATAAATATAACTACACCTTCAACACTGCCTTGAATGTGGGTAAATTTTTCCCCGAAAAATGGAACCTCACCATTCCGTTGAGCTATTCGGTTACCAAGCAATTCATCCGGCCCGAATACGACCCCATCAACAAGGACATTTTGCTCGACGACCGCTTGGCCATTGCCCGCGATGCCCGTGAACGCGACAGCATCCTCAGTGTGGCCCAAGACCGCCACGTGTTCCGCAGCATCGCCCTGACCGGTGTAAAGAAAAATTATTCCAACACCTCCACTTCGCCTCCCGTAAATACTACCAATAACCCCTCGCCCGCCGCACCCGCCCCCGGCACGGGACGCGGCAAACCGGCCAACAAGAACAAACATCATTTCTACGACATCGAAAACTTTACTTTCAACTTTACCTATTCCGACGAAAATCACACCAACTACGAAGTGGAATTCGACCGTCGCCAAGCCGCCACCTTCGGCGTGCTTTATTCCTACAATTTCCAATCCAAACCCTGGACGCCCTTTGCCAAAACCAAATCCAAGTTCCTGCGCAAAAAATCCATGGCCTTTATCCGTGATTTCAATTTCAACCCATGGATTTCGTCTCTTACGTTCCGTACCGACATCGACCGGCGTTTTACCAACTTCCGTGTGCGTCAAATCGAAGACTACGGACTGGACTTCCCGCCCATGCAAAGTCGCGACTACAAGTTCAACACCGGCTACACCGTAAACTGGCAACCCTTCAAGTCTGTGCAAATTACCTACAACAGCAACTCCTACCGCAAGGTGGACCGCTTTGTTCAAGCCAACGGACTCCCCGATTATTCCGCAGGACTGTGGAAAAACTTTTTCGACCCCGGCGCACCTTTTACACTCCAACAAAGTATCAACGGAACTTATCGTTTGCCTTTGTCTAAATTCCCGCTAATCAACTTCCTGGATGCCAATTACACCTACAACGGCTCATTCCAATGGCAACGCAGCCCCGCCGTGATGCAAAACATCAACGGCTACGATTTGGGCAACACCGTCCAAAACGCCAACACCCATCAGCTCAACGGAAATATCAACCTGGACAAACTCTACAAAAACCTGGGCATCACCAAATGGCAACGCCGTTGGTCGGGTAAATCACGCTCGCGACCTAAGCGAACCAAAAAAGGCGGAAAAAAAGCCGAAAAACAAAACGAAAAGGCCAAAAAAGAAAAATCCCGGAAAGACCAAGCCAAGAAAAAATCCGGAAAAACCGTGCGCACCGTATTTGTGCCCAACGCCTTCCAAAAAACCGTGGCCGGACTGGTGGGCATGATTACCTCTGTCAAGCGTATTCGCGTTACCTGGCAGCGCACCGCCGGAACCATGATTCCCGGTTACCTCCAATCGGTGGGTTATTTGGGCACCGAAAACCCGTCGATTCCCTACGTGCTGGGATGGGATGATGACAACCTGCGCTACGAACTGGCCCGCCGCGGTTGGCTGTCGGCCTATCCCGACCTGAACCAACCCTACCGGCACCAACTGACCGAAAAACTGAGTTTCGGAACCAATTTCCAACTCATTCGCAACTTTAAGGTGGACATCAAGGCCAACCGCACCTATGCCCGCAATTTCAGCGAAACCTTCCGTGTGGACAACAACAACTATGTGCCCTTGGTGCCCACCGTTGAGGGCAATTTTACCACTTCGTTCGCCATGCTACGCACGGCTTTCGAAACCGCCGACGTGAACAACGACCCGGCCATCGACCGCATGCGTGCATACAGCTTACCCATTGCCCGCCGCTTGGCAGCAGAACGTGGCGTCAATGTGCCGGCCACCGGATACCCCGATGGCTATGGCCCCTACCAAAGCGAAGTGCTGGCCTACGCCTTCCTGGCCGCCTACACCAAGGCCGATCCCACACGTATGAAACTCACCTTGTTCCCCGACATTCCCATCCCCAATTGGTCGATTCGCTACACCGGCCTCATGAAACTCAAATGGTTCCGTAAGCATTTCCGCCGGTTCAGTTTGGAACATAAATACGAGTCCACGCTCACGGTCAATCACTTTACCAATAATATGGAGTATTTCCAAGACCCCACGGCACGCGATGTGGGCGGTAACTATTACAGCCCCATCACCTACGGCGACGTGGTGCTTACCGAGGCCTTCAATCCGCTGATTAAGCTGCGCACCGAAATGAAAAACTCCCTCCAATTGGACTTGGCCTACAAACGCGACCGCATGGTGGCCCTCAACACCACCAACTACACGCTCACACGCGTGTCGGGACAGGAAATTACCGCCGGACTGGGCTACCGCATCAAGGACGTGTATTTGCCCATGAAAATCGGTGGCAACCAATACGATTTCCGTAGCGACCTCATACTGAAAGCCGATTTCTCCTACCGCCGCAACCTGAACACCATCTACGGCCTGGCCCAGGGCAATTCCCAGCCCGTGAGCGGCCAAACCATGTATAATTTCCGTTTTTCGGCCGATTACACGCTCACCAAATCCCTGTCGGCCATATTGTTCTACGAGCATCAATTCAGTAAATTCGCCGTGTCGAATGCCTACCCCATGACCAACATTCGCGGTGGTATCACGCTTAAATATTCGTTCAAGTAACAAACGTTATTTTATTTGGTCTAAAAAATCTTATTTCTTTGCCGGATATTTACCTTCGGCCTGCCAAATGGCCTTGGTAATGGGATCCTTTTCGATATCCCAATTGCGGGCGGGTGAATACTCACGGCCGTAGTAGATGATTTGTAAGTGGAGTTTGCGCCACTTGTCGCGCGGAAAAATGGCCCGGGCGTCTTGCTCCACCTTGTCGGGCGTTTTGCCGTCGCTGAGCCCCCAGCGGTGCATCAGCCGGAAAATATGCGTGTCTACCGGAAAGGCGGGCTTACCGAAACCCTGAGCCAGCACCACATTGGCCGTTTTGCGGCCCACACCGGGCAATTTGACCAATTCTTCCAAGGTATCGGGCACTTGGCCGTGATATTTATCAATAAGTATTTGTGAAAGTTCCTTAATGGCCTTGGCTTTTTGGGGCGAAAGCCCTACGGGCTTGATGATTTGGCGAATTTGTTCTACGCTCAACTTGGCCATATCGTAAGGGTTATCGGCCAAGGCAAAAAGTTTGGGTGTTACGGAATTGACCACCTTGTCGGTGGAACGGGCCGAAAGCAAAGTGGCAATCAGCAGCGTGAACACGTTGGTATGATATAGCGGAACGGGCGGGTCGGGATAAAGCTCGTCCAGCATTTTCATTATCAGCTCGGCTTTTTGTTTTTTGGTCATAGCCAGGGATTTGAATTATCGAAAATCAAATTTGATATCCTTCACGTTCAATTGCAAAGTGGTGCGCCCGTTCCATTGGTTTTCTTCCAAATGATAAACCGCGGCAAATTCGTTTTGCTGTTTGACCCGTTCCAACAAATCGCCTTTGCCGAAGGCAATGGCTGCATAAAAGTTACGCGTGGTGCCGTCCATCAGGGTTAATTTCAAATGGTTCTGGTCTTTGCCCACACGTCGTGCAAAACCCGAATCCCGCAGGCCGCGTGTCATAAAAACTGGCTTCATATTGCCCGGGCCAAAGGGGGCAAAGCGTTTGAGCAACCGGTAAAATTTGGGCGAAATATCGATCAGGTCCAACTCGTCGTCGATAAATATTTCGGGTTCGGGCAGCCCGCCGGGGAAACGCTTCCTGACCTCCTGCTCGAATGCCCGGATGAAATCCTGCATTTTTTCGGGCTTCACCGACAGCCCCGCAGCAAACTTGTGCCCGCCGAACTGATGAATATGTTCCTCGATGCTGTTGAGCACATCATAGAGGTCGAACTCGTGTATGGACCGCGCCGAACCTACCCAAAGATTGTCCGTTTCGGAATAGGTCATCACGATGGTGGGCCGGTAAAAACGTTCGATAAGCCGTGAGGCCACAATGCCCACCACGCCTTTGTGCCATTCCCGGTCATAGACCACTGTGGTGTAGCTGGACGGGTCGATATGTTTTTCGATTTTTTCCAGGGCGTCGTCGGTGATTTTTTGGTCGGTTTCGCGGCGTTCGCGGTTGTTTTCCTCTATCAGGGCGCCCAGTTCTTCGGCCTTGTGGTCATCGGTTTGAATGAGTAGTTTAACGGCCAACTTGCCGTGTTCCATCCGTCCGGCGGAATTGATGCGCGGGGCCAGCACAAACACCAGGTCGGACACTTCCCATTGCTTGCGGCGCATAGTGCGCATCAGCACTTTGAGTCCGGGCCGGGGCATCAGGTTCA
>JALVVJ010000144.1 GCA_027023475.1 Flavobacteriales bacterium | reverse complement strand
GGCCACCCAAATCGATGCGGCGGAATTGCTCATCCGCAAGGCGGCCTATTTGAAAGACCTGGGCAAGCGACTGACCAAGGAAGGCGCTATGGCCAAACTGTTTGCTTCGGAAATCAGCGTGCGGGTTGCCGAGAATGCCGTGCAAATTTTCGGCGGCTACGGTTATACCAAAGATTTTCCGGTGGAAAAATTTTACCGCGATGCCAAACTAACCACCATTGGTGAAGGCACGTCCGAAATTCAACGTTTGGTGATTTCGCGTCAGATTTTGAAGTAGGGGTATGGTAGATATGAGTTTTTATCATTCTATTTATCAATAGAATAATAACATTTTAAAAAATGTTGGATAAGGTCAAGTATATCCTGTATTATTTTACAAATTTCAACAATATTATGATGAATTGGGTCAACAAGTAATGCAAATATTAAAAAAATATCACAAAGGCCCCCTAATAAAACCAAGACAGTTTTTAGTTTTCGTGTGATAATAATTTTTTTCATAATACTCTTTTAATATAAATATATAAAAATTGAAAATAAAGTAAAATTCATTAATTTTATATTAATCTTAATCTCTTAGGCGCCCCAATAAGTTTTTTTATACCGCCGATACAACGTATTTTTGCGTAGTAAGACCAAATTATGCGCTTCCTGATTGTTACGCACGTGCAACACAAGGCCCACAATGGGAAAATTTACGCCTACGGGCCCTATGTGCGTGAAATGAACCTTTGGTTCAAGCATGTGGACGAAGTGATTGTGGTGGCACCATTGCGCAACGAAGCGCCTACGCCCATTGACGAACCCTATGCCAAGCGGGTGCGCTTTTTGCGCGTGCCGGCTTTTTCGTTGATTGGGGCCAAGGAAATGTTGAAAACGCTTATCAAACTTCCGTGGATTAAAATGCAGATTTTCCGCGGGATGTGGGCGGCCGACCACCTTCATTTGCGCTTGCCCGGAAATATGGGCCTTTTGGGCAGTATGATGCAAACGGTTTTTCCGCACAAACCCAAAACCGTTAAATATGCCGGCAATTGGGACCCCCAGGCGCCACAGCCGTGGAGCTACCGTTTGCAGAAAAAAATCGTTTCGTCGCCCTTGCTCACCCGAAATGCCAAAGTGCTGGTTTACGGTAAGTGGCCGGGACAATCCCGTAATATCGTTCCGTTTTTTACGGCCAGTTATTCCGAAACGGACAAAGAGCCGGTGGAGGTGCGCCCCTTGGATCCACCTTTGCACGCTTTGTTCGTGGGTAGTTTGACCGAAGGCAAACGACCCGGATTGGCGGTGGAAGCCGTGGGAGTTTTGCACAAGCAAGGCGTGGATATTCATTTGGATATTTACGGTGATGGCCCGCAGCGGCCAAAATTGGAAAAACTGATTGCTGAAAAGGGGTTGGGCAAGGCGGTTAGACTTCACGGAAAACAAAGCGCCGAAACGGTGCGCCGGGCCTACAAGCAAGCCCATTTTTTGATTTTTCCGAGCCGCAGCGAAGGTTGGCCCAAAGTGGTGGCCGAGGCGATGTGGTGGAAGTGTTTGCCTATTACTACGCGCGTGTCGGCGGTGCCGTATATGCTGGACGAAGGCCGGCGCGGCAGTTTGGTGGAGCCCACCACCGAAGCCATTGCCGGGGAAATTTCGGGATACTTGAAAAATCCGGCGATTTACCGGCAAAAAGCCGAAACGGCCGCCGAATGGAGCCGGCGGTTTACTTTGGAACGTTTCGAACGGGAAATAGCCAAACTGTTATGAAAAACCGCTTGCGCATCCTGTATTTGATCGACAGTTTGGCCACGGGCGGTGCCGAGCGAATGGCGGTGCGCATTGCCAACTTGATGGCGGAAGATCACGATGTGCATTTGGTAGTAACACGGAGTGAAGGGCCTTTCAAGGCGGATATTTCGCCGCAGGTGCATTATGCTTTTTTGAACAAACGTTCCGCCACCGATTGGCGGGCCTATTGGAAATTGTTCCGCTATATCAGGAAAAACAAAATCAGGATTATTCACGCCCATTCCACTTCGGTGTTTATGGCCCTGATGATGAAATGGCGCTTACCTTGGCTTAAAATCGTGTGGCATGACCATTCGGGTGCTACGATTAAAAAACGAAGCGGATACGGCCTACTACGCTTTATGGCCGCAAGGATAGATTTTTTGTTAGGTGTAAATGAGCGCCAGCTAAGCGAAACGCTACAAACCTTGCCCATTCGCCAAGGAGAAGTTCTAAACAATTTTGCTCAACTGACCGATCCGAATGTTCAAAGGGAAAACCGCTTGGTGGTGGTAGCCAATTGGCGGCCCGAAAAAAATGTGATTTTGGCCGTGCAGGCATTTAAAAAAATTCATCGTCGTTTTCCGGATTGGAAATTGGATTTGGTGGGCCGGGCATCGGATGAAAACACGAGCCGGGAAATCATAAATTTTATTGATGAAAAGGACCTGAACGGACAGGTTAACTCATATACCGATGTAAATGACGTTGCTCCTTATTTGTTTGGTGCGCGGGTAGGAATTTTATCGTCGCGATGGGAAGGCCTTCCGGTGGCTTTGTTGGAATACGGCTTGGCCGGCTTGGCGGTGGCGGCCACCGATGTGGGCGGTGTGGGCCAATTGATACGCAATGGCGAAACGGGACTATTGGTGCCGTCCGAAAACCTTGAAGCCATGGCCGGCGCATTGAGACGATTAATCCGTGATGAACAAC
Source organism: Flavobacteriales bacterium (assembly GCA_027023475.1). Classification (GTDB taxonomy): domain Bacteria; phylum Bacteroidota; class Bacteroidia; order Flavobacteriales; family Flavobacteriaceae; genus JAADED01. The sequence goes on along the minus strand of JALVVJ010000144.1, from coordinate 5,712 downwards.
TGCGAAAGCATTTGGCTGCCAATCTACACGACGAAGTGCAACGGAATTATTCGGCCCGGGCATATCAATCCCGGTTGGAGGAAATATACAAGTCGCTGGCCGGTTGATTTTTTTTCGGTTCCGCTTCAATTTTTACAGCAGGAAAAACATATTGTCATAGCGTTTCTACTAAGGACGTGGTTTTTGTTGTGGGAACGGAATTTTTCGACTAAAAATTTTATAAAGACATTCCGATAGCATTTTTTCAAAAATTAATGATACCATACCTTGGTTTCAGGTGTGTTTGGAATAATTTTTGCTTTCAAACCTTTAAATGTTTTCGGATTTGAATTCAAAATTTTTCTAATGATGAACAAAAGCTATCACTTTTTCTCGGCAATAGGGTTTATCGTTGTTTTGTCGTTAATATTCGGTGCAAGGTGTCGCCGGCCTTACAATGAATTGGGTCCCGATTCCGTATTTTTTAAATTTAACGGAAAGCCCGTTATTCCGTCGGATGTGCATTTTAGGCCGGATTCATTGGCTATGGTTCACATAAATGCTTTTGACAGTATTCACTTGTATTTTTACCTGAAAAATTATCATGGTGCCGGCATATATACTTTCGGGCCCGGTGATACGATTCCATATGTGGATTGTGCCTATTACAGCCGGGATTTCGACAATTTTTATACTATTCCACAAGGGGATACCTACATCAATGTGTTGGAACACGATACCGCTTCCGGACTTTTTCATGCGGTATTCGAAGCCCGTTTGGCCGATTCGGCAGGTCATAGCGTGAAAATTACAGAAGGGCGCATATTTATTAATGTTCCGTATGATTATTAAAAGTTTGATGCTATGAAAAAAATTACCATTACAGGATTATTATGGTTATTTCCTTTGATGATTTTTTCCCAAAACGATTCTTCGGGCAAAACTTCGCTTACCGGGCAATGGTTGAAAAACAGAATAATGGTATATGCCGGCGGGAATTTCACCGCTTATAATCCCGTGCCGTTTTACAATCAAAATCCAAGCCACCAATTGGGGTGGGAGATAGGTGTCGGATACAAAATTTTCGGCAATGAAGGGGCGGATATGGTTGTGGGACTGAGCAGGTCGTATTACAGTTTTCAATCCGAGCGCAGGCATAAGGATATCCTTCATGTTGTCCACCATATGGCCTACCAAAACAGCATGCCCGTGTATGTGCGCATGCGTTTGGGTAATCATTCCCTTTTTCATTTGTATACCGGGTTCCGTTTGGTTTTTTGGTCGTATTACTATTACACATACGATATTTATAAAAACAGTCAGTCGGCGCAGTTGGTATATCATCAACAGAGTAAAGCTATTCGAAGAAATAATTCGCCACGATTTGTTTCCTATTTGTATTTACACACCGACTTGGAATACCGTTTCTACAAGAATGTGGGAATATACCTTTCGGCCGATATGTCCAAACAGTCGCGCGTAGGTATAGGTTTGACCTGGATGCTTTGATTTTCCGCTCCGTAGGGGCAAATTCCTTATCTTTGCGGGAAGTAAATTCCTGCAAATGACGCCGCAACATCAAGACATCAAGCATATATTGCAAAGCGAACGGCTCAATGTGCCCGTGCGGGTTTACGGTTGGGTAAAAACGTTTCGCAACGACCGGTTTATTGTGATCAACGACGGTTCCACCATTCAAAACCTGCAATTGGTGATTGAGCCGGCGAACTATGACGAAGCTTTTTTGAAAAAAATATCTACCGGTGCAGCCATTTATGCCGAGGGCGAACTGGTGGAAAGTTTGGGCAAAGGCCAAGCGGTGGAAGTGCAGGTGAGCAAATTGGAAGTCCTGGGCGAAGCCGACCCCGAAACCTATCCCATTCAGCCCAAAAAACACAACTTGGAGTTCCTGCGCGAAAAGGCCCACTTGCGTCCGCGCACCACTTTGTTTGGCGCCATTATGCGCACGCGTTCGTCCCTGGCCTATGCCGTGCACGATTATTTCCGGCGTAACGGATTTGTGTATGTCAATACGCCTATCATTACCGGCATCGATGCCGAAGGCGCCGGGCAAATGTTTCGCGTTACCACTTGGGAGCCCGAAAATATTCCTTTGGACGAAGCCGGAAAACCCGACTACCGCAAAGATTTTTTCGGCAAAAAAACCAACCTGACGGTTTCGGGGCAATTGGAAGCCGAAACCTATGCTATGGCCTTGGGTAAGGTTTACACTTTCGGGCCCACTTTCCGGGCCGAAAATTCCAACACCACGCGCCACTTGGCCGAATTTTGGATGATTGAACCCGAGGTGGCTTTCCTTGATTTGGACGGCGATATGGACTTGGCCGAAGATTTTGTCAAATCCATCATCGGATTTGTGATGAAGTCCAATGCCGAGGATTTGGCTTGGTTGGAAAAACGTTTGCTGGACGAGGAAAAACGCCTGCCCAAAGACAAGCGCAGCGATATGCCGCTACGCGAAAAACTGCAATTTGTGCTGGACAACCGCTTTGTGCGCATTTCCTACACCGAGGCCATCGATATTTTGAAAAATTCCAAACCGGCCAAGAAAGGCAAATTCCAATTCCGGCCCCAGTGGGGTATGGATTTGCAAACCGAACACGAGCGTTATTTGGTGGAAAAACATTTCAAAAGTCCGGTTATTGTGTTCGATTATCCGGCCGACATCAAGGCCTTTTATATGCGCCTGAACGCCGACGGAAAAACCGTGCGTGCTATGGATGTGTTGTTTCCCGGCGTGGGTGAAATTATCGGCGGGTCGCAACGTGAGGAACGCCTGGATGTGTTGCTGGAAAAAATGCGCCGTATGGGCATAAGCGAGAAAGAACTGTGGTGGTATGTGGACCTGCGCCGCTACGGAACGGCTTTTCACAGCGGTTTCGGACTGGGATTTGAACGGATGGTGCAATTTGTTACGGGTATGGGCAATATTCGCGACGTGATTCCCTATCCGCGTTATCCCAAAAGTGCGGAGTTTTAGCACATTTTCCGGGTTAAAAAATCGACGTGGTAAACGAATAAATTTGCGCCAGCGGGCGTAGCGGTATCCTTGTGCGGCAGCCGGCGAAATTTTTTGTGCCGGCGGCGGGGGCTCCCGGAGGAAGAGACCACGGCGCCGGCCCTACAAAAACCGCCGGCTGCAAGCAAGATAGGAGCGGAGCACGCGGTGGCCGCCTATGCATTGCAGCAAGCATAAAATTTTATACTTGCTGCAACGCCCTGAGTGCCGGCAGGCGGGAGGGCGCTCCGCCGTCCCGAAGCGCCTGCCGATGCGCCGCAGGCGCCACGAACGCGAGCGGCCAGGCGCCCAAAAAAAATCAATATCGATAAAAGTCCGGCTTGTAGGGTCCGTCGGGATCCACGCCTATGTAGGCCGCTTGTTCGGGTGTTAGCCGTGTAAGCCGAACGCCCAAAGCATCCAAATGCAGGCGCGCCACTTCTTCGTCCAGTTTTTTGGGCAAGCGATAAACACCCACCGGCATCTCGTTCTGCCACAGTTCCAATTGTGCCAACACCTGATTGGTAAACGATGTGCTCATCACAAAGGACGGATGACCGGTGGCGTTGCCCAAGTTCACCAAACGGCCGTCCGAAAGCAGGATAATGCCGTGGCCGTCGGGGAAAACGTAGCGATCCACCTGCGGTTTAATGGGAATATGCCGGATGCCCGGGTAATTTTTGAGCCGGTCTACTTGGATTTCGTTGTCAAAATGCCCAATGTTGGACACAATGGCGTTGTTTTTCATCCGCAGCATATGTTCCAGCGTGATAACATCACGGTTGCCGGTGGCCGTAACAAAAATATCGGCTTTTTCGACCACGTCGTCCAAGGTGAGCACTTCGTAGCCCTCCATAGCGGCTTGCAGGGCACAAATGGGGTCGATTTCGGTTACCACCACTTTGGCCCCGTAGTTTTTCAGGGCTTGGGCCGAGCCCTTGCCCACTTCGCCGTAGCCACATACCACGGCCGTTTTGCCGGCAATCATCACGTCGGTGCCGCGTTTGATGCCGTCGATGAGCGATTCGCGGCAGCCATACAGGTTATCGAACTTGGATTTGGTTACCGAATCGTTTACGTTGATGGCCGGAAAGAGCAATTTCCCTTGCTCGTGGCGTTGATAGAGCCGGTGCACACCGGTGGTGGTTTCCTCGGAAACGCCACGGATGCGTTGAACAAATCGATGCCATTTTTGCGGGTCTTTTTGCAAAGTGTCGCGCAAGCGGGCCAGGAGTTCGCGTTCGTCTTCGCTTTCGGCCTCACGATTCAACACGTCCGGGTTTTCCTCGGCCTCATAGCCCAGGTGGATCATCAGTGTGGCGTCGCCGCCATCGTCCACAATCAGGTCGGGTCCGCCACCATCGGGCCAGGTAAGGGCTTGCTCGGTGGCCCACCAATATTCGGCCAGGGTTTCGCCTTTCCAGGCAAAAACGGGTATGCCGGCCTTGGCGATGGCCGCCGCCGCTTCGTCTTGTGTGGAATAAATATTGCAGCTGGCCCAACGCACATCGGCCCCCAGTTCCACAAGGGTTTCGATAAGCACCGCCGTTTGCACGGTCATATGCAACGAACCGGCGATGCGTGCGCCTTTGAGCGGTTTTTGCGGGCCGTATTTACGTCGCAGGGCCATCAGGCCGGGCATTTCGTGTTCGGCCAGTTGTATTTCTTTGCGGCCCCAATCGGCCAGTGATAAGTCCTTGACTTTGTAGTCGTTTCGAGTGAGTGTGTCCATAATAGTTCGTGATTTCGGGAAATAAAGATACGAAAAGCGTCGGACAGAAGGAGCGGTTATACGCTCCGAAACCTGCCTTCGGCGGTTTTTTACGCTGCTCCACAAGCCGGCGGCTTCCAATGGACAACGCCAAGGACCGCGCCTTGTCTTGTTCCGCGGCTCCGTGAACCGCTTACAGCGTTTCACTTCGCGCCTCCGGGAACCTGTGGCTTCCGCGTTCCACCACAAAAGCCGCGCCTTGTTTCCCTACGGGCTTCGCAAGCCCTTCGGTCTTGCTCCGCACGCATCGGAGCCACCTGCGGTGTCTCCTCGTAATATGCAATCATTCTATAAATCACCCGTAGTGAACGGTTTTTTTTACTTATCTTGAAACCGGAATTACATTTTGATGCTTCTACTTTGGATGTGCGATAAAATTAATTCGTTGATAATCAATGAAAAATTGAATATTTTTTGTTTTTTTGCCCAAAAAGGTAGGGTAAAATCGCTCCCAATTGTTTTATGAGCGTAAACACATAAATTTTTACATCATGAAAAAGTTAAGTTTCATTCTGATTACCTTAATGACCCTGGCATCGCTTTTTACGGCCTCATGTAAAAAGAATATCGAAAAAATCGATGATCCACCGCAGGTAAACGAAAGCGAAACGGTGCGTTCGGTGATCAACAGCTTACGGTCGGGGCCTTCCCAATCCGCCGGGCGAACAGCCAACCAAGGACAAGTGAGCTATGGCATTGCCAACTACTTTTGTTTTGACTTTGTCTATCCTATTTCGGTGATTTATAACGACGGCGGTGTTCAAAGTTTTTCCAACGATAACGAATTCGCCCAAGCCATTGTAGACCAAACCCAAAGCCACTACATTGCCGATTTTGTCTATCCGTTCGACGTGTCGCTAAACGGCAGCATTACCACCATTCATAACGACACCGAACTGATGGATGCCATCGATGCATGCACCCCTTTGGAGGATTTTACCTT
>JALVVJ010000143.1 GCA_027023475.1 Flavobacteriales bacterium | reverse complement strand
GTTGTTGCACTTCGAGGATGACTTCGGCGCCGTCGGGGCGTTTTACTTTGAGCGAATCGTAAATCTTGGGAAGTTGGACCTCGTCGCCTTCGAAATAAACGTCGATAACCGGTCCGATAATTTGCGAAATAATTGCTTTTTGCTGTGCCATTCCGTAAAGTTTATTGCGTAGGATTTAATTGTGCGCAAATATAGCATTTTGGATGCGGTTTTCAAAGCCGAAAATCGGATTGTCGAAAAGTGATATTGTTTCTTGTTATTTTTCGGCTGCCCGAAAACCATTTCTTATTAGCCGGATTATACTTAACTTGTAAACAAAATTACCGCCATGGATGCCCAAGAGCAAATCCTTCGCGTCGATGGTTATGAACTGCGCATCACTCATCCCGATAAACCGCTTTTCCCGCAGGCAGGCATTACCAAGCGCCAACTTATCGACTATTACCGGGCTGTGGCGCCCTATGTGTTGCGCTACAATCGAGGCCGGCCCTTGGTGTTTGTGCGCTATCCGCACGGGGCGCCTGGTTATTCCTTTTTTCAAAAAAACGCCCCTCAGCCGGTTCCGCCCTTTGTAGAAATCCACGAAATGGGCAAATTCAAGCCCACCCGTTATGTGGTGTTGCAGCATCTGGCCGACCTGATTTGGTTGGTGCAACTACACGCCCTCGAATTCCACGTGATGGGCATCCGCAAGCCGCATTGGGCCAATCCCGACCTCATGGTGTTCGACATCGACCCGCCCGAAGGGGCCGGATTTGCCGAAATCCGTGATTTTGCCCTGGGCATCCGGCCGGTGATCGAAAAATTGGGCTATACCACGCTGGTCAAAACCTCGGGTAAGCGGGGTGTGCATATCGTTTGCCCTTTGGAACCCGCCTATACGGTAGACCAAGTAATGGAAGCAGCCGAAAGTATTGCCAGGGAAATTATGCGCGTTTTTCCCGATTCCACCCTGGATGTGCGCAAAGAAAAAAGGCGGGGTAAATTCCTTATCGACATCTACCGTAACCGGGCTTATCAAACATTTAGCATGCCCTATGGCACCCGTGCCACTACCATGGCAACGGTGTCCATGCCGCTTAGCTGGGAACAACTGCGCAGTTTGAACGACCCGCACATTTTTACCATTCGCAACGTCCCGGAAATACTGCATAAAAAAGGCGACGCCTGGGCAAACGGCTTTGCCCGGGCGTCGCATTTACATACCTTGAAATAATGCGCTTGTTTTAGTTGAAGTAGAAGGTAAAATCTACGGACAAATGACGCGGCATTTGCCGGAGGGCGGAGGAATTCATCACATCGGTCATGCCCAAGTGGTAGGAAAGCCCCAGGTTGATGTTACCAAAGCCCACATTGTATTCGGCTCCGGCACCAAAAATCAAGGACGACCCAATTTTGTTCACTTGGTCGGTAACGACCACACTGCCGCTTTTGGCCGATACATTAAAGTCGAGCGTGGCGCCGAAAAAGCCCAAAATGCGAATGTTGTCGGCCACTTCGTTGCTACGCATTTTGAGGGCCAAGGGCACTTCCACCGTGGTGATTTTCATATTGGAATAATCCGATTTGAAATTACGGCTGTGGATCATAATCCCCGAATGCAGGTAGTAGTTTTTGGCAAAGCCATAATCGGCCCACAGGCCGCCCTTGAAGCCCAAACCCCCGCTTTTGAGCGAATCCACTTGGACAAAATTGTCGTTCACCTTGACAAAACCCTTGTTGAAATTAATACTGGGTGCCAACGAAAGCCCGATACGAAAATCCTGGGCATTGGCCAGCGAATAGGCGAACAGCATCAGAACGAGCGGTAAAATCCATGTCTTTTTCATAGCTATGCGTTTTTTTTGTTTTTATATT
>JALVVJ010000142.1 GCA_027023475.1 Flavobacteriales bacterium | reverse complement strand
CTACGCCCGTCGCTGGGCGCATTTGACTGAGCGGAGGGCGGCAAAACACCGGGAATTTGCCCGCAAGGTTCCTTGGAGCGACTGGATGTTCTACGATTTGCTCAGCCATAACCTACCAGCCGGCTATTATGTTCATTGGGCCAACAGCACGGTGGTGCGCTATGCGCAGCTGTTCGATTTTGACGGCCGTATTCGCCATTCGGCCAACCGCGGCACTTCGGGCATCGACGGAAGTCATTCCACGGCCTTGGGTTATGCCCGGCGCACCCAAGCGCCCGTGTTGCACCTAACGGGCGATTTGTCATTCCTCTACGACAGCAACGCGCTGTGGGCACCTTGGCCCGCTAACCTGAAAACCATTGTGTTGCAAAACGGTGGCGGCGATATTTTTCGCTTTATTCCCGGCCCGTCGTCGGTCGAAAATTACGAACGCTACTTTGTGGCTCCGCCCGTGGCCGATTTAAAAAAACTGGCCGATGCTTTCGGATTGAACACGCTGACAATCAGAACGAAAAGCCGTTCCCGGGCTACCGGACAACTGCAACACTTCTTAGCCGATACCGCCTCACAAATTCTGATTGTGGACACTTCGGATGCCCCTAATGCACAGATTTTGAGGGATTATTTCAAAGCATTGGCCGGCTGATTTTTTGGCGCCCCGGCGCTCACGTTCACGCAACGGTGCTTGCTTCAAGACGACGGGGCGCTTTCGTACCCGCCGGCGCCCTCCCGGCTTGTGGAGCCGTGGAGAAGTCCCACGGGCTTCGGAGCGTCTAAATCAAATTATTTTCACCTCAATGCCCAAACAAACCAATTGAGCGAAAATCCTTATCTTTCACTGCATAATAAAACCGGTCTTATGGCATCGATTTGGCAGTTTGTTGCGGGTCGTTGGAGGGCATTCCGCTTTGTGTTTCGCGGGATGGCTTTGATGTTTCGCGAACATAGCTTTGTGGTGCAGACGGGCCTGGTCGTGTTGACGGGTATTCCGGGATATTTTCTGCGTTTTTCGGCATTGGATTGGGCGATTTTTGCCTTGGCCTGGGGCTTGATTCTGACCACCGAAACGCTGAACACGTCCATCGAACGGCTGGCCGATCGGGTGGAAAGCGGTTACGACGAAGCCATTCGCGACGTCAAGGATTTGGCGGCCGGTGGCGTGGGGTGGGCGGCAACAGCCGGTTTAATGGTTTACATTATATTAATAATAAAACACCTTTGATACGATGAATGGAATGTATATTTTGTTGGCGTTGAGTTTGTTGGTGATATTTTCCTATTTGTTCGATATTTTGTCGCGCAAGGTGCGAATTCCGTCTGTGATATTGCTTGTAGGCACCGGTATGTTGATTCATTACGGCCTGGGATATTGGGGCTTCCAAGTGCCGGACTTACACGTAACGGTCAGTGTGCTGGGACTCATCGGACTGCTTCTCATAGTGCTGGAAGCGGCCTTGGAATTGAAAATCACGCGGTCCAAATTGCCGTTGATAGGCAAGGCCTTTTTTACGGCCTTGGTTATTTTGCTGGCCACATCTTTTGTGATTGCAGGGATGATTTTTTACTTGGGTTTGACCGGTGATTTTTATACGGCCTATCTTAATGCGGTGCCGTTGTCGGTGGTGAGTAGCGCCATTGTGATTCCAAGCGTGATGAATATGGACGAACAGAAAAAGGAATTTTTGATTTACGAATCCACGTTTAGTGATATTCTGGGCATTTTGTTGTTTGACATCGTTTTGGCCATTCCCGAAGCGGGTGGACAGGTGATAACCAAGGTGGGATTGGGATTATTGTTTACGCTGACGGTATCGTTTGTGGTGGGTTATATGTTAATTTTTATGTTTGAACATATCACCACCAAAGTAAAATTTTTCCTTTTCCTGTCTATTTTGACCACCTTGTTTGTGCTGGGCAAATTGTTTCACCTGTCGTCGTTGATTTTGATATTGGTATTCGGATTGATGCTGGAAAACTACAATCTGTTTTTCCGTGGCCTTTTGCGAAAATTTTTCTGGCAGCAACGTATCGAAGAGGTGCGCGAACAGTTCAAAACCATTACTTTTGAAACGGCTTTCCTTATTCGCACATTCTTTTTTGTTGTATTCGGGATGACCATCAATTTGGAAGCCCTGATTCATCCAGGAGTGATGATTTTGGGAAGTATGATATTGATACTGACCATATTGGTTCGTTTCCTCAACTTGAAAATGTTTTTCCGTGGCAGCAGCGTTTTTCCCGAAGTGCTTATGGCGCCGCGTGGATTGATTACGGTTTTGTTGTTTTTCAAAATCCCGCTCGATTACCGCTTGCCCGAATTTAGCGAAGTGATTTCGTTTGTGATATTGGGTTCGGCCCTGTTGATGATGTTCGGTTTGTTGTTTTCGGGGCGAAAAACCACCGAAGACGAGTTTGAACTTATGGAAAACTTTGACCATGGGGCGTTTTCCCACGACAATCCGTTGATCGACAAATGGCAACTCAGCGATGATAATGACTAAAAATTACCATAATGCGCGAAGTGTATATTATCCGGCACGGTAAGTCATCCTGGAAACTTCCTTCCTGGACCGACAAAGAACGTCCGCTAAAAAACAAAGGACGAAAACGCACGGCCAAGGTGGCCAAATACCTGAAAAAACGGGGCATTAAACCCGATTTGATTCTTACAAGCCACGCCAAACGGGCCAAGCAAACGGCCAAAATACTTCAAAAGATTTTGGGGAAAAATATTCCTTTGCGGGTCGAAAAAATTCTTTACACGGGCGACGAGGAAAATATTTTTGATTTGCTCTATGGACTGGACGACGAAATACAACGTGTGTTTGTCGTTGGCCATAATCCCGACCTGACCGATTGGGTGAACCGCTTTAAGGACAAAAAAATCATGAATTTACCCACATCGGGGACTTTCGGTGTGGGGTTTTATGCCGACAAGTGGAATGATTTGCCTTGGGCATCGTGGCAGGAATTGCTTTATATCGAACCCAAAGAACTGTAACTTTATTAACAATTTTTGCAAGTAGAGCTGCAAAAATTTTTTACAATTTATTCCGGTTCTAAATAATCAGTTTTTCCAGGATTTCACGAGGCGGTTTAATGGGTTTTCCACGCCTGTTGGTGAAAACCAGTTCCACGACAGCTTCGGTGGTTTTGATGTCTTGTTCGTTGAAAATTTCGTAGGCAAAACTAAGTCGTGCACCGCGTTGAACTTTGGGTTCAACATAAACGCGGATGGATTCGTCGAAGGTAAGCGGTTTGAAATATTTAATGCTCATTTTGTAAACAGGGAGCAGTATTCCATTGATTTCCATTTGTTTATACGAAATCCCGAATTGTTTCAGCCATTCGATGCGGGCCATTTCCAAGTAGGCGGGATATACGCCGTGATGAATGTAGCCCATTTGGTCGGTTTCGTTGTAACGCGTGCGAATACGGATGTGGAAACGGGATAAAGACATAAAAAATGAGTTTTTTGGAGGCGCAGAATATACGAAAATCTTTTTTAAAAACCTGCGGAAAAAAAATTTTTTTTGTCGGAAATTTTTTCCAATTTTTGTTCTCAGAAAACGGGTAATAATGTCGATGATTTTAAAACTTAATTAAGTAAACTTTAAATCAGGAAGTTAGGTCGTATGAGTGCGAAAAAGGTTTGGAACGAATGTTTGCAATTTATACGCGAGAACGTGTCGGATGAAATTTTTGCCGCATGGTTCCGTCCCATCAAACCCGTTTCGCTCAACGGGAACGTGCTCACCATCGAGGTGCCCACTAATCTGTATTACGAATGGATCGAAACGCACTACATCGACCTGCTTCGAACGGCTTTGGTCAAGCAATTGGGTAAGCATGCCCAACTGAAATATTTGGTGCGTATGTCCAATAATCCCGCTTCGCAAAATGCCCATTTGGAATATCCGGGCACGATGAAGCCCAAGGTGGACACCAATAATTACGCGCCACCGCAAAGCAAGGAATTCAAAAATCCATTTGTTATTCCCGGTGTGCAAAAAATGCGCATCGACTCACAATTGAATCCCAACTATACGCTCGAAAACTTTGTGGAAGGGCCCAACAACCGTTTGGCAGTCAATGCCGGCAAAGCCATTACCAAACATTGGGGCAACACATCTTTTAACCCGTTGTTTATATATGGCGGTGTTGGTTTGGGTAAAACCCATTTGGCCAATGCTATCGGAATAGAAGTCAAACGCTTGCATCCCGACAAAAACGTGCTCTATGTGTCCACCGAAAAATTCACCCAACAATACACTTCATCGGTGGTCAACAAAACGCGCGATGATTTTATTCATTTCTACCAAATGATCGACGTGCTCATTGTTGATGACGTGCAGTTTTTGGCCGGGAAAACGGGTGTGCAAAAAATCTTTTTCCAAATTTTCAATCATCTGCACCAAAACAAAAAGCAACTGATTTTTACTTCCGACAAAGCTCCGGTGGATATGCGTGATGTGGAAGTAAGGTTGCTTTCGCGTTTCAAATGGGGTTTGGCTGCCGAACTCAAAGCGCCGGATTTTGAAACCCGTAAAAAAATTATTCGCTACAAATTGGAGTACGACGGCGTGCGAATGGACGACGAAGTGGTGGATTACATTGCCCGCCATGTGAAGTCCAATGTGCGCGAGATCGAAGGTATTTTGAACAGTATGATCGCTCAGTCGGCCTTTAATCACCGGAAGTTAAACTTGGATTTGGCCCGTGAAGTGGTGAGCAATTTTGTGCGCAACAGCAAACCCGTTTTCACTTGCGACACCATTCAGCGCATTGTGGCCGAATATTTTGGTTTGGATGTGGAAGCCCTACAATCGCGTTCGCGTAAGCGCGAGGTGGTGCAAGCCCGTCAAATTTCCATGTATTTGTCCAAAAAATACACCGACTCGTCTTTGGATCAAATCGGCACACGTATAGGCAAACGTAACCATGCCACGGTGATTTACGCGCTCAAAACCGTTAGGGATTTGATGGATGTGGACAAACATTTCCGCAAGACCGTTTTGGAATTGGAAAATATGCTAACGGGTCTTTGAGCCGATGGACGGGAAAAACAAAGGATGCGCGGTTTTATTCGTTTGCCTGGGAAACATTTGCCGGTCGCCCATGGCCGAAGCCCTGTTGAAAAAAAAGATTGACACGGACATCCACCATGTGGATTCCGCCGGGTTGGATCATTATCATTTGGGCGAACCGCCTTGTAATCTCACTCGCGACATTTGTAACGAAAACAATTGCCCTATCGACCACCGGGCACGATTGTTTACGCCTCGCGATTTCGACCGATTCGACCGTATTTATGTCATGGATGCCGATAATTTGCGCCAAGTGATGCAAATGGCCCGTAGCGATACCGACCGTCAAAAGGTCTCTTTAATACTCGATGAACTCTATCCCGGCGAACACCTTGATGTTCCCGACCCGTATATGAGCGGACGCTCTTTGATTCATGTGGTGTATAATATGCTCGACCAAGCCACCGACCGCATAGCCCGGAAAATCCGAAACGGTGAGTGCTAAACGCGGCATATTGTATTTGATACCCAACTTTTTGGGGCCGGCAAATCCCGGACATGTTTTTCCGGAATACAATGTGCGTGTTTTGGCCGGACTTGATTATTTTATTGCCGAACGCGAAAAATCCGCCCGCCGGCTTATCAAGGCCTTGGTGCCGGATAAAAATCAGGCCCAATTACATTTTTTTGAACTCAACCGCCACACCGTTCCGGGGGAAATAAAACATTTTTTGCGGCCGCTATTGGAAGGCAAACCGATGGGCTTGATGTCGGAGGCGGGTTTGCCGGGTATTGCCGATCCGGGTGCGCAAGTGGTGCGTTTGGCTCACCGGCAAGGCATAAAGGTGGAGCCGCTTACGGGGCCTTCATCGATTTTTTTGGCGCTGATGGCATCGGGATTGAACGGACAGCGCTTTGCTTTTCACGGCTATTTGCCCGTAAAATCACCTGAGCTGAGCAAACGTTTGCGTCAATTGGAAATGCGCTCGCGACGTGAAAACGAAACGCAAATTTTTATCGAAACGCCCTACCGTAACGACAAAATGCTGGATGCCTTGCTCAAAACGTTACATCCCGATACGCTACTTTGCGTAGCGGCGGATTTGACCTTGGACACGGAATGGATATCCACACGAAGGGTGGGGGATTGGTCTCGAATGACGCTTCCCGCTTTGCACAAACGTCCTGCTATTTTTTTGTTTTTGGCGGGGAGCTAGTGTTTCCAAGTGGTTATAACTGACCTTCACATTGCTCCGTTAGCTATGCCGGAAGGAAAATGTTGCATGCGGGTTTCGGAGGGTCAAAAAAACACCCGCACACCCGCCGAAAGCCAACGTCCGGGCATGGGCACAAAGGCCAAATCATAAGTTTGAACATTGGTCAGGTTGCTGGCGTGAACAAACAAATGCAGTTTTCGGGTAGCGCGATAGCGGGCATCGACATCCAAGAGCACAAAGGGCTTGTAGGGCTTAAATACGATTCCGCCGGAGGCCGGAACGGCATATTCGCCGCGGCGCGCCTTGAAACGGGCGGTCCATTGAAGGGCCAGTTTTGGCACGGGTTGTTGTTCCAAACCCAGCACCGCATAATGACGCAGATAGTCGAGGGCGTATTTGGAATCAAAACGCACGGCCGGGCGGTTGTCGGTCAGGTATTGGTAGCTGAGTTCAGCTTTGTGGAGCCAAGGCGAATTAAAGCGATAAACTATACGCGCCCTTAGTCCGGCCGTGGAGCGGTTGCACAGGTTTTCGGCGTGCCAGTGGCTGTCGGTGGGGTAACGTATCCAATCAATGGAGGCCTGATCGTAACGGTAAAAAATGCTCAATTTCAACCATAGCGCATCCCATTGGTTAAACAAACCCGTTTCCAATTCCCAATTGCGTTCGGGTTGCAAGACGGGATTGCCGCGATTGGTGGGGCCGTTGTAGAAAAGTTCGGTAAAAGTGGGCAAGCGAAAACCGCTGCCCGCGCGTAGGACAAGTGCGGGCCCTGTGGTGCCCAGTTTTTTTTGCAGCCGGATACCACCCAGCGGATAGTAACGTTTCCCGTAGCGGAGCAATGAAAAGGCCGCTTCGATTTGTCCGCCTTTCCAAAACAATTCCTGCAAGCCCAGTGTCCAAAGGTCGGTGATGCGGACGGCCGAACGGTTAAGCCACAAGCGTTCGGCGGCCAAATAAATGCTATCGCGTCCGGGGGCACCCAATTTATTTCCGTAAATGTTTTGAAAACGTCGCATGGCTTGAAGACGAATTCCCAGGAGAGGTTTGCCGGCCTTGCGGATGCTGCCGCGGGCAAACAGGGCGGCCGAGAAATCGCCGCTAAGGTGAATATTGGCTCCGCGATAATAAACGCCCGGCGCATAGGCGGCGGTGTCGGATTTGTAAATGTAGTAACCGTTCCGGTAGGTAAAACGGTCTTCTCGAAACAGTTCGAAGCGGTCTTTGAGCAGGTTGGCCGCAAGCATAAGGCCGGTTTTCCAGCGGTTTCCAAAGGTCAAACGCAGGCCGGCATGGGCGTTGCGTAACCGTTCATACTGCCAGGGGAAATACGGGGAGTAGAGCCGGTTGGCACCAAAGTTTTTGGATTGCCATCCGGCTTGGACCAACAAGCGAAAACGCGTAGCCAAACGGGTCCGGTAAACACCGAATTGCCCGTAGGACAAAAGTCCGGTATTGTTCACATCGTCCTTGGTTAGATAACCGGTCGAGTATGTAAGATATTGACTAAGAAGTAAATGTCCGTTTTTCCCTTGTGTCGTGCGCAGATTGATAGCGCTATGAACCAAGCCGTATTGTCCCGCTTCAACCAACAGGTCGGACGGACCGCCGGTTTTGCTTATTAGGTTGACGGCGCCGGCATAGGTGTTTCCATAACCGGCGAATCCGATACTTCCGTCGATGATACGAATGCTTTGCAAAGACGAAGGGTCGAGGGGCAGTTGAAGCAGATGATGGCCCGTTTGCGGATTGCCCGTAGGAATGCCGTTGATAAACACGGCGGCTTGGTTAAACGTTCCGCCGCGGATAGACAAATCACCAAATCCCACGCCCTGACCTCCGCCACGTAAATCAACCGTAGGGGCACTTTCGAGCAAGCCGGTCAGCGTAGTACTTCCGCCGCCGGCCAAACTATCGGGGTGCAAACTGTCATAGTAACCGCTTCCGGCAGTGTTAAGTCCGATGCGCACAGCCGACAAAGTGTCGGCCGTTTGGGCGCCGAGTGTCCAAGCAAAAAATAACCAAAGCCATCCGAGCCGGTGTTTCATAGGTTGAAATTTTTGGCGGTAAATTTAAGCGAAAAGGCCAAATATTTTTTGGGCGCCTCCCGCACTCGTTCACGCAGCGTTGCAGCAAGTGTAAGATGTCGGAAAAGTTGCAGTTATTTTTGTCGAGATCAAAGCCGGTCATCGGAAGTCATAGCCGTAGCTATGGCAAGGATGGTCAATGCCGTTATCGG
>JALVVJ010000141.1 GCA_027023475.1 Flavobacteriales bacterium | reverse complement strand
GCGTCGATGTCGATACCCAAGCCCGAGGAGGCGTTGGCCTGCGGGTCGGCATCCACCAGCAGGACTTTCTTTTCCAGCACGCCCAGGGCGGCCGACAGATTTACCGCCGTGGTGGTCTTGCCCACGCCGCCTTTTTGGTTGGCAATGGCTATAATTTTTCCCATCGGATTTAGATCTCCTTTTGAACCGATAAAAATACGACAAAAATTACAATTTATTTTGCGTTTCGCAGCCCTGCCGGCGCCTTGGGAGCGGAACTCCCGCCACTTTGGAATTTTTCTTCCACATCCCAATTGGCCCGTATTTCGATGATTTTGGGGTAAACAATAACGGGTTCGGGTAGGCGGCGATGCTTCCAACTTCCCGTGTCCCAACGTCCGTTGCCGTTCGTATCGCGCACAAAACGCAGGCGGTATTTGCCCGGCAGCAGGTAAGGAAACGCAAAGCGGCGGCCGTTGTGCACCCTCAGGCGACGGAAAATTTTTTCGCCCTTCAAACCGGTAAGTTCGGCAATCAAATGGCCCTTCGGAGCCCCGGGCCAAACCAGTGTATAATTACCTGTTTCGCGGGCCGGAACAAAATCAACTGTTGTTTTTAGCGTATCGGTATTGGCAAGCCCGTTGAAGCCCGTCAGGGCGCCGGGCAAAATGCGTATTCCGGCCTTTTTGCGTTCGTCGTCGTAGCCAAAGCGAAATACCGGCAAGCCCATCCGGTTGAGCGTGATGCTGTCGCCGGGCCGCTTGGGGGTAACGAGGATTTTATGAACGTCCATTCCGGTGAGCGGCACATTGGCCAGCAAACGCAAACTGTCCACCGGATAAAGGCGTTTTTTGTCCCACTGGAACACCAGGGTGTCCACGGGTGGCAAACTTGCCTTGACACGACGTGCAGCCAAGGTATCCTTGCTCCGGCGGAACACAAAATGCAAGGTGTCGCCCTTGCGGGCGGGCCGGAGCCATAGGTGCAGGTTTTCGCCGTCCACATAGTGCAATAGCCGGCGGCCGGGTGTTTCGATTTCGATGCCGTCGGGGTTTCCTTTGAACTTAACAATCCAGTGGCCGGCGGACTTTTCGCTGATGTTTTCCAGGGCAAAAGGCCGGGTTTCGGCAAAGAGCGGAATTTGAAACACGCTGTCGGTGGGAACTTGCACGGCTTGCGGCACAAAACCGATTTGTTCATCGTAGGGCTGATAGGTCAAATTGCCGTTTTTGTCCGAAAAAACCACCAGCACATAAGTGCCGGCTTTTAGGTGGTCCAGGGTAAAAAGTCCGCTTTTGGCATCCACGCGGGCCAGGTAATAAGGCGCTTGGCGGTAGATCAAGCTGTCGGAAAAATTATCGGCCGGATAAAGCCCTGCAAAGGTTTTTCCGGGCAAATCATAGCCGGTGGTAGGCATAACCTTGCCCGTCAGTTTCAAGCTATCCAATGTGGGCCCGGTGGAAAACACGTAGGCATAATCTTGCAGCACGTTGCCTTCGTGATAGTCTTTGATGGCATCGCCGAAGCGGATGGCGTAGGTGCGCCCGGCCGGCAGCGGCGCTTTGAAGCGGATACGGATTTCGCGCGCCGGATAACCCACGGGGCTAATGTCGGGCTTTACGTCAAGAGGCGGCGAAAACACCACTTTTTGCAGCGGATTGTCCAGCTGAACCAGTTCGTCGAACTTAATGACGATTTGTTTTCCGCTAAAATTAACCGTGCCCGAGGGAGGCAGTTCTGCGGTAACTTTGGGCGGTGTGGTATCCTTATCGCCCCCCGAGGGCTGACCCATCCGGGCGCAGGAAAGCAACCAAAGCGGAAGGAGCCAAAAAGCGTAGCGCGGTTTCATCGGGTCAAAGATACAAAATCCTTGCGGGGGTATTTTTGGGCGCCCG
>JALVVJ010000140.1 GCA_027023475.1 Flavobacteriales bacterium | reverse complement strand
CCGCAAGAACTTGCCGAAACGCCCATTGAAGTGCACGGCGAAGCCGACGGCCGTTTCGACAGCGGCGATTATATCCTGTTTTTCGCCTACGGCGAACACAGTTGGAACAACGAAAGCCAAACCTTTAACAACCTCTATACCGACAAGGCCTATTATTATCTACACATCGACAACACGCCGGGGCTTCGAATTACGGATTATTCACCGCCTGCCGGATCTTTGGGCCTGACTTTGAACGAATACTATACCGAACGCTTCTACGAAACCGATAGTATCAATATGGTATCCTTGGGCCGGCGTTGGTTTGGCAATAATTTTAACCAAGGTCAAGCTATCCGCACTTTCGAATTCGACTTTCCGCCCAGGGTGCCGGGACGCAAGCTACGCTATGCATTGAGCTTGGCCACCGATAATCCAGCACCGGGTAGTCTTTCCATAAGCATCAACGGAACACCGGCACCGCCCATAAACATCAATGCCCTGACCGACATAATGCGCAACAACGGCCTGCTGGCCATAGGTGCTTTGCGCCGGGACAGCCTTGATGTGAGCGGTGATCATATAAGCGTTCGCTTGCAATATAACGACAACGGCTATGCATCGGCACGCATCCACTTGGATTACCTCAAAGTGGGTGCTTTTTGCCGCCTTCAAGCACGTAGCGACGGTTTTTTGGTGCAGCATCCGGCCCAGGAATCTACTTCGGACAATGTGCGTTACCACCTGGGCAATGCCTCGAACGTGCCGGCCGTGTGGGATGTAAGTAATCCCTTTGATATTAAACGGATAACAAACAACGGTCAGGCCGATTTTTATTGGACGGCCCCTCCGGGTAAAAGACGCTATTTTGTTTTGGGAACACGCTTCCTGACGCCCGAAAAAGCCGGCAAAACCAATGTGGAACAATCGGATTTGCACTACGATGTGTTTTATTTTACCGGCAGTTTGCACTCGCCCGATTATTTGCTCATTGCACCGGCGGCTTTCGAAGCTTCGGCGCGGCGATTGGTGGAGTTCCATAGCCAACGCGGACTCAGGGCCTATTTTGCTCCGTTGGAAAAAATTTATTTGGAATTCGGCAACGGCACCCCCGACCCGGCGGCCATACGTAATTTCATCCGCTACGTTTACCAAAATGCACCATCGCCGACTGAGCGGTTGCGCTACGTTTTGTTGATGGGCGACACTTCGTGGGATTTTAAAAACCTGATGCACGATGCCGGTGAAAACAGCAATGTGATACCGTCCTACCAAAGTTTACAAAGTTTTTCCTTGGTTTCGAGTTTCGTAACCGATGACTTTTTTGCCGGTATGGACGATGGCGAAGGTTGGTTGGATATGCATTCGGCTATTCCCGACCTGGCAGTGGGACGGCTCACGGTAAGCTCGGCCGATGAAGCGGAAAAAATGACCGACAAGTTGTTGCACTACTACGACACATCCACTTATGGCATTTGGCACAATACCGTTACGCTGCTTTCGGACGATGCCGACGGGCCCGACCGCGTGTGGGAGTTGGGACTTATTTACAGCACAATGGCCATTGCCCACGACATCGAAACCCACCATCCCCATATCCGGCTCAATAAAATCTACCTGGATGCCTACCGCCAACAATCCACATCGGGCGGTTATCGCTATCCCGAAGCCAAACGCGATTTGCTCAACGCTTTTGAACAAGGCACTTTGATTCTCAATTTCATTGGCCACGGCAACGAATACGGATGGACGCACGAACGGGTGATGAATGTGCCCGAAATCGAATCTTTGCGCAATTACGACAAATTGCCTTTTGTGTCCACCGTTACCTGCGAGTTCGGCCGTTTCGACAATCCCGATCTGGTGAGCGGGGCCGAATTGTTTACCAACAATTTCCAAGGCGGGGCCTTTCAAGTCATTACCACTGTGCGCGAAATCAATGCACATGCGGGAATGAACTTTAACAAATCGCTCTACAAATACTTGTTGGGTACCGAAACGGGGCATTTTGTCCGCTTCCGAACGCCGGGCGAAGCGCTGATGCTTACCAAGCAACACTGGGGCAGCATCAACAACAAAATTTCCCTGCTGGGCGACCCGGCCATGTCTTTGCATTTCGGCCGGCCACAAGTGGTGATTACTTCGGTGCAAGGAGCGCTGACCGACACCATCCGGGCCCTCGACCGCGTGCAAGTGCGCGGAAAGATCTATGATGCCAACAACCAATTCCTTTCCGGCTACAACGGAAAACTCTCGGTGCGCATTTCGGACAAATCCATCGAAGCACACACATTGAATAACGACAATGTGCCGGGGCAAAATATCGACTTCCGCAAAATAGGCCCTACGATTTTCAGTGGTCAAACAAGTATTACCAACGGTGAATTTAGCTTTGAGTTCGTAGCTCCCAAAGACTTACGTCCCAATTACGGGCATGGGCGCATCGGACTTTACGGGCGGCAAGAAACCGACATACGCCACGGCGTGGACACCACGCGCATTGTGGGGGGCATCAACACCCAAGCCCCCGACGACAACACACCGCCGCTCATACGGCTGTATATGAACGACGAAAATTTTGCCGATGGCGGTATTACCGATGCCAATCCTTTCCTGTTGGCCAAACTGTCGGACGAAAACGGCATCAACACCGTGGGTGGTGTGGGCCACGATTTGGTGGCCGTAATCGACGGGCGCGAAGACCTTACGTTTATCCTGAACGATTATTACCAAGCCGACGAAAACACCTACCGCAGCGGAAAAATCAAATTCAAACTTTTCGACCTGGAACCGGGCGAACATACGCTTCGCTTTACGGCTTGGGATACCTACAACAACAAGGGAACGGCCGAATTGCATTTCCGCGTGGTGCAAAAAGAAGATTTGCAAATCAGCCGGGTGCTCAATTATCCCAACCCGTTTACGGACTACACCGAATTTTGGTTTACCCATAACCGGCCGTTCGAGACCCTCGACGTTTGGGTGCGCGTGTTCAATGTGGCCGGAAAACTCGTATGGTCGCATCATCAAAGCATTGTTGACCAAGGGTTTACTTCCCGCGACATTCATTGGGATGGTCGCGACGATTTCGGCCAACGCCTGGCCAAAGGTGTGTATTTTTACCAAATCATCCTGCGAACGGCCGACGGAAAACAGGTCTCGCGCTGGGAAAAACTGGTTAAACTTTGATAAAACCTTATATTTGTAATGTAAAACCAACGGATTTATGAAAAATTTCTTCTGGACCGGATTATTGAGCTTGATTTTTTTATTACCGCTTAGGGCACAAAATAACGATACGCGTGTGATTACCACCGCCGTTCCTTTCCTGTTGATTTCTCCCGATGCCCGTGCCGCCGGAATGGGCGACCAAGGGGTGGCCACCACGCCCGATGCTTACAGCCAATATTGGAACGCGGCCAAATATAATTTCCTGGACAAAAACTTCGGATTCGGCGTAAGTTACACGCCCTACCTGAGCCGGTTGATCAACGATATTAACCTGATTTACCTTACCCACTTTGCCCGCATTAACGAACGCAGTTCCTACGGCGTGAGTTTGCGCTACTTCGGATTGGGTCAAATCAACCTGACCGACATCAACGGGCAGGATATGGGCACGGTTTCGCCCAACGAATTCGCCATCGACGGGGCCTATGCCTTGATGCTTTCCAAAAACTTTTCGCTGGCTGTGGGAATGCGTTTTGTGGTTTCCGACCTCAAATTGGAAACCTCGCAATCGGATGCTTCGGCCGCCAAGGATTTTGCCGTGGATATTTCGGGTTTTTACCAATCGGCCGAAAAAGATATGGGCGATGCTTCGGGCCGCTACCGGCTCGGGTTTAACCTGCAAAATTTGGGGCCCAAACTCAAATATTATTCCTCGGCCGAAGGCGATTTCCTGCCCACAAACCTGCGTCTGGGTGCCGGATTCGATTATATGGCCGACGATTACAATACCATCAGTATTCAGTTGGAAACTTCCAAATTATTGGTGCCCACGCCGCCTATTCGCAACGACACCACCGGAGCCATTATCAGCGGCAAAGACGACCGCGTGGGATGGATGCAAGGTATTTTCCAATCCTTCGGCGATGCGCCGGGCGGAATGAGCGAAGAACTCAAAGAATTTGTTTGGTCGGCAGGTGTGGAATATGCCTATATGGATGCCTTCAAAGTGCGTGCGGGCTATTTCCACGAAAGCGAAATCAAAGGAAAACGTAAATACCTGACCCTGGGTGCGGGATTCAAATACAATTTTATGGTGTTGGATGTTTCCTACCTGTTTTCCACGGCCAAAATCCGCACACCTTTGGATGGAACCATGCGTTTTTCGCTTACCTTTTTTGTAGAAAAAATGAAAGGCACCCAAAAGGGTCAAACCGATTAAATCCGGAATTATGAAAACCTTTACCATACCGGTCCATATCGACGAATTCGATGTGGATGAACTTCCCGCCTCCGTGCAGGAATTACGCAAAGCGGCCGAGGCGGCCCGCGAACGGGCCTATGCGCCCTATTCGGGCTTTAAGGTGGGAGCGGCCTTACGCTTGGACAACGGTATTATCGTTACGGGGAGCAACCAGGAAAATGCTGCATACCCTTCGGGTATGTGTGCCGAACGCGTGGCCATTTGGTATGCCGGTGCCCAATATCCCAAGCGGCAAATCCTGCAAATGTATATTACCGCCCGTAGCAGCCATACGGAAGTGGATCATCCGGTGCCGCCCTGCGGAGCTTGCCGCCAAAGTATGTTGGAATACGAAGTAAAACAAAAACATCCCATAGAAATTTGGTTCCGTGGCGAAACGGGCAAAGTGTGGCGCACCCGTTCGGTGGAAAATATCCTGCCGTTGGTGTTCGATGGGAGTGATTTGTAAATATTCCGGAATTTCACCCGCTAAAAATCCCTTCGGCCGACGATGCCGAAAAAATACGCAGGGCTTCGTTGTAACTGTATTCGAAGGCCTTCATATCCAGGCCGGTGGGAATATTGTTCCGGTTAAAATAATTAATCAATTTTTCGGTGGGTAAGTTACCCACCAATTCGTCTTTGGCCATCGGGCAACCGCCCAGGCCGCGTATGGCGCTATCGAAGCTGCGGCATCCGGACCGGTAGGCCGCATCCACTTTTTCGTGCCAATTGGCCGGATGAGTATGCAAATGGGCACCGAACTCCACATCGGGATAGTGGGGAATCAGGTGGCTGAACAAATATTCAATGGTTTCGGGATCGGCTGCGCCTATGGTGTCGGAAAGCGACATAATACGCACGCCCATGCCGTAGAGCTTTTCCACCCAGCCGGCCACCAGTTCGGGCGACCAGGGCTCACCGTAGGGATTGCCGAAACCCATGGATAGATAGACCACCGTTTCTTTGCCGTGCAGGGCGGCCAATTCCAGGATTTGCTTCAAAATTTCCACCGATTGGGCTATGGTTTTGGCCGTGTTGCGCATTTGGAAAATCTCGGAAACCGAAAACGGATAACCCAAATAATGAATTTGGTCGAACTGCACCGCATCACGGGCTCCGCGGAGGTTGGCAATAATGGCCAAAAGTTTGGTGGAATTCCCTTCCACATCCAGTGCCCGGACCACTTGTGCCGTATCGCGCATTTGCGGGATGGCTTTGGGCGAAACGAAACTGCCGAAATCCACCGTGTCGAAACCCACACGCAGCAAACTGCGGATATAGGCAATCTTATCCCCGGTGGGGATAAAGCGTTTGATGCCTTGCATGGCATCGCGCGGGCACTCGATGATTTTGACTGGTTGCATAGGCAGGGCTGACAGGTAAATTTACGGAAAATTCCGGGAAGGTGTTCCGGGGAAAACATTTGGGGATTAATAAAATATTTATTTTTGGTCGGAAATGATTCGCATCAAAATAATAACCGGAAATAATTTTTCGAAATGAATAAACTTCTTGATAATACCGAATACAAGACTTGGCTTCAAACGCTCAAAACCAAAATACGTTCGAGCCAAATCAAAGCCGCATTAAGCGTCAATGCCGAATTGATCAAGTTATATTGGGAAATCGGTACCGTGATTTCCCGTAAACAAAAAGAAAGTAAATGGGGAAGTGGATTTATCCGGCAATTAAGCATCGACCTGAAAAAGGAATTTCCGGGAATGAAAGGATTTTCGGAATACAATTTGAGAATGTGTATAAGGTTTTATCTTTTTTATAGTCAGATAGATGAAATTTGTAAACAAACTGTTCCCGAATTATAAAAATCCGGTAATCAAAAATGGGAACAACTTGTTCCCAAAATACCGTGGGAACATCGTATTTTGATTCTAAAAAAATAAAATCGATTGACGAAGCCCTTTTCTACGTCCGCAAAACCATCGAAAACCATTGGAGCCGGGCGGCGTTGGAATATCAAATCGAAACCGGACTTTACCATCGGCAGGCAAGGCGGTTACCCATTTTAAACAAAACATCCTCACTCCACATGCCGGTGCG
This sequence comes from Flavobacteriales bacterium, assembly GCA_027023475.1. GTDB lineage: Bacteria > Bacteroidota > Bacteroidia > Flavobacteriales > Flavobacteriaceae > JAADED01. The sequence continues at coordinate 2,044 of JALVVJ010000140.1, read as the reverse complement.
CATGATAGGACGAACGCACCAGCGGGCCGCTTTCCACATGACGGAAGCCCATGTTGCGGGCTATTTTTTCGTAGCGGGCAAAGCGTTCGGGCGACACGTATTCCTTCACCGGAAGCAGGTTGGGATTGGGTTGCAAGTATTGGCCCAGGGTAACAATATCCACATCCACACGGCGAAGGTCTTCCAGGGTTTGGATAATATCTTCGTCGGTTTCGCCCAGCCCGAGCATAATGCCCGATTTGGTTCGGCGGATACCTTGTTTTTTCAGGTAATCGAGCACAAATAAACTACGGTCATATTTGGCCTGGATGCGTACCTGCCGGGTGAGCCGGCGCACGGTTTCCAGGTTGTGCGAAACCACTTCGGGGGCTTCGCGGATAATGAAGTCCAATATTTCGGGTTTCCCTTGAAAATCCGGTATCAGGGTTTCCATGGTAATGCCCGGATTAAGCCGTCGCACTTGCCGGATGGTTTCGGTCCAATGACCTGCACCCAAATCGGGTAAATCATCACGGTCCACCGAAGTGAGCACGGCATGCCGGATACCCATGGTGCGGATGGCCCGGGCCACTTTGAGCGGTTCGGCCGGGTCGGGCGGGAGTGGCCGGCCGGTGGACACATTGCAAAATTTACAAGAGCGGGTACAGATATTACCCAAAATCATAAAGGTGGCCGTACCTTCGACCCAGCATTCGCCCATATTGGGACATGTGCCACTCGTACAAATGGTATGCAGATTGTTTTCGCGAACAATCCTACGAATTTTACGAAAGTTTTCGCCCGAAGGCAGTTTTACTTTGAGCCAATCGGGTTTGCGGCGGCGCAACAGGTTCTTTTCGCTCATCACTTACGCAGTTTTTCGGCCAGAAGGGCTTTGGCCCGCAAGATACGGATTTTCACGTTGGACATGGACAGTCCCGTACGCATAGCGATTTCTTTGTAAGGCAAATCATTGAAGTAATACATTTCGAGCACTTCGCGGTAAGCCGGTTTCAATGCCGCAAGGGCTTTTTTGAGTTCGGCCAATTTGGTTTGCAAAATATCCTCATCCTCAGGTTCCCAATCGTCGGGGATGTTGAGCAAATGCGGAAGTTCGTCCAATGACGCGGTTTGTTGTTGGCGTGTTTTGGCCGTCCTGCGGTCGTGATAGAGATTTTTGGAAATGGTCAATAGCCATTTTTTGAACGAATAACGGGGATTATAAAGGTCTAATTTATCAAATGCGCGGGCAAAGGTTTCAATGGTAATATCCTCCGCTTCGCTTTCGTTGTTGATCAAGGATTTTTGGAACCGGAAAACATCGTCCCAATATTTTTCGAGCAAATATTTGAAGGCCTGCTGATCGCCCCGGCGGGCCTTTTGGATGTAGTCGTTCAATGCCATGATTGCGGTTTGGAAATAAGATTGCGTAGAAAGATAAAACCCTGGCTCAAAATCCATAAAACTTCAACTAATGGCATCAAAAACAGTGCCACAGCGTCGCCTAACTTCCGGCCCGTTTTCCAAAGCAGCCCATGATAAATACCGGAGCGCAGGGCAAACACCACCCAAGGCCAAGGGGTGTTCCATGCCATTGCGGCCCACCATAACCAAAAAAACCAAAATCCCGCCAACGAACCCGAAAAAATTCCCAGCAGGATTTTATCGCGCAGCCGGTAATGGGTCGACGCACTCAAATGACGCCGTTTTTGACGAATCCACTCGCCAAACCGGACCTTGGGTTCCGATAGCGTATGTGCTTCGGGATGAAGACAAACCGCGGTGTTTGCTTTGGTTCCCAGCCGATTCACCAATAGGTCGTCGTCGCCCGAAAGCAGGTGAAAATGCCGGTCGAATCCGTTGTTTTCCAAAAAAAAGGATTTGCGATAGGCCAAATTACGTCCCACGCCCATATAAGGCATCCCGCGTAATGCATGTCCGGCATACTGGGTCAGGGTTTGCAGGGTTTCGTAACGGATAATGCTGTTGAGCAAACCCGCGCGTTTGCGGTAGCGTCCGTAGCCCAGCACGAATTGAATGTTTTCGTCGTCAAGCGGCGCTGTCA
>JALVVJ010000139.1 GCA_027023475.1 Flavobacteriales bacterium | reverse complement strand
TAAATAAACCCACATACTTGTAGATACGCATGGACGGCACGCCATACACAATCATCGTACCGGAATTCCCGGTGCCTACAATGCCGAAGTATTCGTCACGCCCACCACGAGGCATGAACGTTTTTACTGCGGCCAGTTTGTCTTTGTCAGTCAGACCGCGGGCTTTCATCACCGCGTCCACTGTCGATTGGGCCTTTACCCGCGGTACCAAGACCACGAGACCCAACACCGTCAGGGCTAACCATTTTAGTTGTTTCATAATTGATGAGTATTTAGCTGTTATGACCCAAATATAACAAAAAATACTTTTGAAAAAAAATGATTTTTTCCAGCTTTTTAGAAGATAACCTTCTGAAAATAAATATTGTGCGTAATATATGTTACATTAACTCAGGCACTATGCCTGTTTTTAAAAATTAACATCCAAAAATTAGATCGACGACGTGTTCAAATTCGAAAAAATTTCTTCCATTCGATTCCGTTCTTCACTTGCCAACCCTGGATCCACCAGAATCCGCCCCGTATGTTCATCCACTATAATTCGATCCCGGTCTCTTATTTCAACCTGCACTTGCGGCGGAATAACAAAATATGATTCGTCGTAGGACACCACTGCTAACCGGTTCTTGTATTTATTTACCAATCGGTTATAGGCCCGCACCAAACGCTCAGGTAATTGCTGCATATATTCTTCCTTCATCTTTTTTAGCTCAGCCTCTTCACGCTCGGTTTCTTGAATAATTTCGTCCAATTCTGCCTTTTTATCCTCCAAATGACGCTTTTGGGCTTCCAACGCAGCTTCGTTTTCGGTTATTTGCTGCTCCAACTTCGCAATTTGTGTCAAAGCTTGCTTTATCTTTTTCTCAGCCAAAGCTATTTCGCCTTCAAAATAATCAATATCTTCCTGCAAACTCTTGAATTCCCGATCGTTTCGCGCATTCTCTTGCAGCTTTTTATACCTCGCAATATCTTTCTCTGCCTTGGCCTTAACGTCTTTATGAAACTGTATCTCTACCCCCAAAGTTTTTATCTGCTCCTTAAATTTATTTATCCGACCTTCCAGGCCAATAATCTCATCCTCATAAAACTTGACTTGCAAGGGAAGTTCCCCGCGCAACTCCTCCAATTTATGAATACGTGAATCTATCAGCTGAATATCATACAACAATCGCAATTGTTCTTCAATGTTCAACGATTTCTTTTTTTGCTTCGCCATAGAATTAATATATTTAGTAGTAGTGATTAGTAGTAGTGAACGGAATTTGTATCCCTTCCAGATTCGACAACCGCAAAATTAGGAAATTTTTCCGATAATAGCCTGGCCAAATATCCCTTTACAAAACGTTCCGTTTCGTAATGGCCCGCATCCACCAACAAAAGCGTTTCCTCCCCCTCAAAGAAGTCGTGATATTTCAAATCACCGGTCAACAAAACATCGGCCTCTGCATTACGCGCAGCCCCTATGGCAAAAGCTCCGCTTCCGCCCACCACAGCCACCCGTTCCACCGGCTTGTTGCGCAAAGCCGAATGCCGCAAAACGGGTGTTTGCAAAACCTCCTTCACCCGGTCTAAAAACTCTTGCTCCGCCATGGGCTCCGGCAAACGGCCCAAGGTGCCGATACCTATTTCGGGATGCCTATTCACCGTGGAATAAATTTCATAAGCAGGTTCTTCATACGGATGTGCCTGGCGCAAAGCCTGTTCCACCGCCCCGGTCAAATGCCGCGGAAATACCACACTAACCCGCGTTTCCGGTTCCCGGTGCACTTTTCCCCGCTCGCCCACAAAAGGCTGCGCACCTTCCAAAGGCCGGAACGTGCCGTATCCTTCCACATTGTAGCTACAACTGTCGTAATTTCCGATAACACCCGCTCCGGCGG
>JALVVJ010000138.1 GCA_027023475.1 Flavobacteriales bacterium | reverse complement strand
ATGTGGGCGAACTGACCCTGGGCGCCGACGGACGTTTCTTTGCACGTGTGCCGGGCAATGATTCCAAAATGCAAACCGAAATTTATGTCGAAGCCCACAAATTCAAAGGAACCGCCGTGGTGGAAGTAATGCAAAACTGCGTAATCTTCAATGATGGCGCCTACAAATTTTGGACCGACAAAAGCGTGCGCGACGAACACACCATCCGTGTGGAACACGACAAACCCATGATTTTCGGTAAAGAACGTAACAAGGGCTTGGTTTTGGACGGTTCGGAACTGAAAGTGGTGGAAATAGGCAAGGACGGTATTACCGAAAACGACATTTTGGTACACGACGCCCACAACCCCGACCCCGGGCTGCATTTGATGCTGGTACGGCTCAAAAATCCGTTGGTTACGGGCATCATCCGCCAAGTGCGCGAAGAAACCCTCGAAGAACGCGAAGCCAAACTGACCGGGGAAGTCAAGTCATCGAGCAAAATTCATTCATTTGACGATTTGGTAAGTTGATTTTACGCAATTCAGGTACAAAAACCGGCTCCAAACGGCCGGTTTTTACTTTTTTTACCCTATTCGAGAATGCAAAATAGGGGTGATTTTTTTTACCCTTTTTTGTTTTTATTGTGAGTTTTCGGCCATTCGACACTGTCACAAAGGGTGATTTTTTTCACCCTTTATAGGGAAATTTGTCTCATTTTCTGTTTTTCTTGTATTTTGATATTGACTTTTGGCGGTTGAATTATTATTTTTATTTGTATGAAAACCAAAAAACGAATAGCCATGAGAAAAACAATTCTTACTCTTGCTCTGCTGATTTCCGCCATGTGGGCATACGCCCAAAGCGGATTTAACTACAAAATCCTGCTTTCGCAGGGAACCAACATCCTGGCCAACCAAAACGTTACGCTGCGGCTTACGCTCAAAGACGGCGGAACCAGTGTTTACCAGGAAACCCATGATGTTACCACCGATGCCAACGGTATTGCTTCGGTAACCATAGGAACCGGAACGGTGGTTAGCGGTAGCTTTTCCGGTATTGACTGGACGCACGACATTAGCTTGCAAACCGAAGTAAGCACCAACGGCGGTAGTTCCTATACCGATTTCGGCACCACAGCTTTCGAGTATGTACCTTACGCCAAAATGAGCGAAAGTGCACAAAAGTTGGAACTTACAACAACACCGGTTTCTGTTACCGAACCGGGTTCAGGTACGCAAACGGCTCATCTGGAATATAATTTTCTTCATTTATCCGACAGAGAATCTGGACAAGCAGGTAATGATTGGTATGTAGGCATGAATTCAACTCATAATTTTTATATAAAAAATGATGTAACTACTGAATTTATGTTTGTTGATGCTTCTCATCTTGCGATTTTCTACCATGATGTACGAATCGACGGCAATTTACAAAACATCGGCAAGCTCAAAGGCCAATATTCCGGCGATGCGGATATGAAGGCTTATGTATATGGAGATGTCGATATGTATGCACAAATCCAATCTGGATCATCTTCGGGTTTCAGTGTTAGCAAGCAAGCCACCGGCCATTACCGCGTTACGTTAACCAACTATTCCGGCACGGATTACGTAGCCATGGTTACCAAATCGCATACTTCTGGCTATCGTTATATTTCTGTATTACAGCATAATGGATATTTTGATGTTTTCATATATGACTCCTCAGGAAACGCAGCAGATGGTGGATTTAACTTTGTAGTCTTCAAAAAATAATCACCCATGAAAAAATACCTGTTTACCTTTATCATCCTCCTAACGGGCTGGGCCGCTTTCGGGCAACTGCAAATCCGCAAATCGTCCCTGGCTCCGGTGGGCACCACCGCATCCCAAGGCGGGATGAACATCATCACCGCCGGCGGTGAATTGGCCA
>JALVVJ010000137.1:8155-8616 GCA_027023475.1 Flavobacteriales bacterium | reverse complement strand
ACGGCGTCCGGCTGACCAAATCGGCGCGTTACCGTTACAAAAACAACGATATGGCCGATTTGGAAGCCAAATTACAGGAAGCCAATGACAATGGACATCGCTTTAAAATCATCGTTACCGACGGCGTGTTTTCCATGGACGGCATTGTGGCCCAATTGGACAAAATTTGCGACCTGGCCGACAAATACGATGCCCTGGTCATGGTGGACGAATCCCATGCCACCGGCGTGTTGGGTGAAACCGGACGCGGCACGGTGGAACTGAAAAACGTGTTGGGCCGGGTGGATATTATTACCGGCACCTTGGGTAAGGCCTTGGGCGGTGCCATGGGCGGCTACACCACCGGCCACAAAGAAATCATCGAAATGCTGCGCCAGCGTTCGCGCCCTTATTTGTTTTCCAACTCTTTGGCGCCCGAAATCGTGGGTGGCGCTTTGTCGGTGTTCCGGCGGATTATGAAA
>JALVVJ010000137.1:0-8145 GCA_027023475.1 Flavobacteriales bacterium | reverse complement strand
ACTGGAACGCAATACGGCCTACTTTAAGCAAGGTATGGAACGCTTGGGCTTTGACATCGGCCGTTCGGAATCGCCCATTATTCCGGTGATGCTCTACGATGCCGTGCTTTCGCAAAAAATGGCCGATCGCTTGCTTGACGAAGGCATCTATGTGATAGGCTTCTTTTATCCGGTGGTGCCCAAAGGCAAGGCACGCATTCGCGTGCAATTGTCGGCGGCTCACGAACCCGAACATTTGGACAAGGCCTTGGCGGCTTTTGAAAAGGTGGGTAAGGAATTGGGTGTTATCGGATAAGTGAAAATATTTAATTTTGCACCAAAATCATTGTTATGGGAAAAGGAGATCGTAAAACCCGGCGCGGAAAAATCTGGCGTGGCACCTATGGCAAAACCCGGCCGCGCAAGAAAAAGAAAACCGCTGCCACGGCGGCAAACGAAGCTTAAAAAAATCCCCCGCTTTGCGGGGGTTTTTGTTAAAACTGAAATGGCACATATTATTAAAACCGTTAGGATATAAAAGTAGCCCCGCCGGGAATCGAACCCGGATCGACGATTTAGGAAACCGTTGTTTTATCCGTTAAACTACGGGGCCCGGTCAGTTGCCGGATGTTTCGGCTTGCGAATCCTGCTGTCCCTTTTCCACGTGCACCGTGGGACGCTCGTCGCCCTCCTTGTAGTCCAAAATCACCTTGTCGCCCTCGTGGACGTGTTGGTCCAAAATTTCCTCGGCCAGCAAATCCTCCACATATTTTTGGATGGCCCGTTTGAGCGGCCGGGCTCCGTATTGACGGTCGTAACCTTTGTCGGCAATAAACCGCTTGGCCGCAGGCGTAATTTCCAGTTCGTAACCGCTTTCCTTGATGCGCTTGAACAATTTTTTGAGCTCGATGTCGATGATTTTTTCGATGTGTTCCTTGCTCAGCGGGTTGAAAATGATGATGTCGTCGATGCGGTTAAGAAACTCGGGCGCAAAGGTTTTTTTCAGGGCCTTTTGGATGATGCCTTTGGCGTGCTCGTCCGACTGGGCCTTGCGTGCCGAAGTGCCGAAGCCCACGCCTTCGCCGAAATCTTTCAACTGGCGCGCTCCCACGTTGGACGTGAGGATGATCACCGTGTTGCGGAAGTCGATACGGCGGCCGATGCTGTCGGTAATGGCGCCTTCGTCCAGAATTTGCAGCAAAATGTTGAACACGTCGGGATGGGCCTTTTCGATTTCGTCGAACAAAACCACCGAATAGGGTTTGCGGCGCACTTTTTCGGTCAGTTGGCCGCCTTCTTCATAGCCCACATAACCCGGAGGCGCACCGATGAGCCGCGAAACGCTGAATTTTTCCATATACTCGCTCATATCGATGCGAATCAGGGCATCTTCGCTGTCGAACAATTCCTTGGCCAGCACCTTGGCCAATTGGGTTTTGCCCACACCGGTTTGGCCCAGGAAAATAAACGAACCGATGGGTTTGTTGGGGTCTTTCAATCCCAAACGGTTACGTTGGATGGCCTTGACCACTTTTTCCACGGCTTCGTCTTGCCCAATCACCTGTTGCTTGATGATTTCGGGCAATTTGCGCAGTTTGCTGCTTTCGGCTTCGGCAATGCGGTTGACCGGAATGCCGGTCATCATCGACACCACGTCGGCAATGTTTTCCTCATCCACCGTTTCGGGATGGTTTTTCATATCGGCCTCCCAATTGCGTTGGGCGATTTTGAGTTGGTTTTTCAGTTTGTTCTCGGAATCGCGAAGTGCGGCGGCACGTTCAAAATCCTGCTTACGCACGGCTTGGTTTTTTTCTTCGCGCACCTGTTCCAGTTTGTCCTCCAAGGACTTGACATATTCGGGCACAATGATGTTTTGCAAATGCACACGTGCGCCGGCTTCGTCCAGGGCGTCGATGGCCTTGTCGGGCAGGTAGCGGTCGGTCATATAACGGTTGGTCAGTTTAACGGCCGCTTCGATGGCGTCGTCGGTGTAAACCACATTGTGATGTTCCTCGTAGCGGTCTTTGATGTTGTGCAGGATTTGCACGGTTTCTTCTACCGTAGTGGGGTTCACCATTACCATTTGGAAACGTCGGGCCAGGGCGCCGTCCTTTTCGATATACTGACGGTATTCGTCCAAGGTGGTGGCACCAATGGTTTGTATTTCGCCGCGGGCCAGGGCGGGTTTGAACATATTGGAAGCGTCCAATGATCCCTGGGCTCCGCCCGCACCCACCAGGGTATGGATTTCGTCGATAAAAATAATCACGTCCTTGTTATTGGTCAATTCGTTGAGCAATGCTTTCATCCGCTCTTCGAACTGGCCGCGGTATTTGGTGCCGGCCACCAAGCTGGCCAAATCCAAGGCCACGATGCGCTTGTTGAACAGCACGCGGGACACTTTCTTTTGAACAATGCGCAGGGCCAAACCCTCCACAATGGCCGATTTACCCACGCCCGGCTCACCGATAAGAATAGGGTTGTTCTTTTTGCGGCGCGACAGGATTTGCGACACCCGCTCGATTTCCTTTTCGCGGCCCACTACGGGATCCAATTTCCCTTCGGCGGCCAATTTGGTCAGGTCGCGACCGAAATTGTCCAATACGGGCGTTTTGTTTTTCTTGCCCGCAGGTTTTCCCGGACGTCCGGTGGGCTCGCGGCGACTGTCGTCATCGTTTTCCAGCTCGTTGAGAAATTCTTCGATTTCCTGGCCGGGTTCCACGAAATCTTCTTCCTCTTCGTCGCGCCATTTAATATAGCGTTTTTCCAAAACACCGGGCAAAATATTGTGTTTGAGCATAATTTGTGCCGCCGGGTCATTGCGGTTTTGCAAAATACTCAGTATCAAATGAATAGGATAAACTTCGTCCTCTTTCATTTGCATCGACAACAGTTGGGCCCGTTTGAGGGCAATGGCCGACTGGCGGGTCAATGCCACGGTGGAGTCATTTTGAAAACCGGGCATTTGGGTGGATTCGGCCGCAGTGTCGAGCCGCATCATCCGTTCTTCGATGTCGGCCAATACTTCGTCGGAATAGGGTGCCAGCACATATTCCAAATCGGGCAGCACCTCGATATGTTGCAGTATGGCCACCACCAAATGATGGGTGCCCACCTGCATTTGTCCCGATTGGTTGGCCAAATGTTTGCCTTCGATCAGGATTTTTTTCAGCTCTTCGGAATAACGGTTATTCCACATCTGGGGTCGTTTTAAAATTGGAAATAAAGATAAGCAATAATTTTATTTTGTCAAGCCGGCTTCGGCTTTCGGTTTTCCGGTTTTCGCAGGTTCTTGGTCTTCATTACGTTGCGCTTGAATGGACGTGAGCAATATGGTATTGTAAATATCGTCCACCGTGGCGCCGCGGCTCAGGTCGTTGACCGGTTTTTTCAGTCCCAGCAGCATGGGTCCGATGGCCAAGGCACCTGTTTCGCGCTGCACGGCCTTGTAGGTATTGTTGCCGGTATTCAGGTCGGGAAAGATGAGCACATTGGCACGGCCGGCCACGGGCGAATCGGGCATTTTTTTCCGGCCCACCCCGGGGTCCACGGCCGCATCGTATTGTATGGGCCCTTCTACCAGAATATCAGGTCTTTGCTTTTTGACCAATTCGGTGGCTTTGCGCACTTTTTCCACGTCGGCGCCTTTGCCCGAACTGCCCGACGAATAGCTGAGCATGGCCACGCGCGGATTGATACCGAAGGTTTTGGCCGCATCGGCGGTTTGGATGGCTATTTCGGCCAATTGCTCCGCATCGGGATTGGGCACAATGGCGCAGTCGGCAAAGGCCGACACGCGGTCGGGCAAAGCCATAAAGAAGGTGGACGTTACAAAATGACGGCCCGGCTTGGTTTTGATAAGTTGCAAGGCGGGTTTGATGGTGTGGGCCGTAGTGTGCACGGCGCCCGAAACCATACCGTCGGCATCGCCTTCGCGCACCATCATGGTGCCAAAGTAGGCACCGTCGGTGGCCAAATCGTGGGCCATGGCTTCGTTAATGCCTTTGTGCTTGCGGAGTTCATAGATTTTACGGGCATATTTTTCGGTCAGTTCCGAAGTTTCGGGGTCGATGATTTTCACCTTATCCCAATCCAAGCGGATACCATGGGCACGGGCGGTTTCTTTGATAGCCCCGGGTTTTCCCAAAAGGATAATATCAGCCAAATCGCGTTCCAATACCTTGCAAGCGGCACGTAATACGCGCGGTTCGGTGGCCTCGGGCAGCACGATACGCATTTTTTTACGCCCGGCCAATTCTTCCAAATTATACAGGAATGCCCCCGGCGTGATGCGGTCGGTTTTGAAACGGACCAATTTGTCCAAAATCACCCGCGAATTCACGTGTTTTTTGAACAAGCGAATGGCACGAAGAATTTTTTTCGTGTCGCCGGGATTAATCTGTACTTTCATATTTTTGATACGGGTGGCCACTTCATAGGTCTGCGGCTTGACGCTGAGCACCGGCACATGCGTATTTACGCCTTCAATGAGTTTCAATACCGGTTTGGCCGGTTTAATCCCGCCCGAAAGCACAATACCCGAAATGGAAGGATAATTGAAGGATTTATCGGCTTGAAGCGCAGCCAAAATCAAATCATGCCGGTCGCCCGGGGTAATGACCAGGGTTTTGTCTTTGATAAACTTCAAAAAATGACGCATTTGCATGGCGCCCACAGCCACTTGACGAATATCGCGGCCCAGTTGGTTTTCGCCCGTAAGTATTTCGGCATCAAAGGTGCGGATGATGTCGTACATGCTGGGATGCGACAAAAGTTCGTCGCGCGGAATGGCCGCCACATAGGTGCCGGATTTGACAATTTTATTCAAACGTTTGATAACCGCAGGTATATTTTTGGGCAACACCTTATTGGCAATCAAAGCAATGACCTTCACGTCCTTTTCCTCGAAACCGTCGTAGGCCAACTGTACATTGCCGGCAAATTCCTCCATGGTTTTTCCGATGCCGCTACCCACAATCAAGGCGGGTACCGACAGGTTGGAGGCAATTTTGATGTTGATTTCAAATTCTATCATCGAAGTTTCGCCACTGAAATCACTTCCTTCGACCAGAATAAAATCATGGTTTTTTTCCAGTTGACGATATTTTCGAATGATGGTTTCAAGGATTTTGTCTTCTTGATTATTATTGAGCAATTGCACCACTTGGGCGCGGGTCAAGGCAAAGGCATCCTCGTACTTTTGAGCTAATTTGAAATAATCCAACATGGTGGAAATATGGTTATCGCGTGCATCGCCCGGAATGATGGGCCGGAAATAGGCCACGCGGGCGGTACGCGATAGCAATTCGTTCATCAATCCCAAACTGACCACCGATTTTCCGCCGTTGGGCTCGATGGTTGTAATATACAATCCTTTGCTCATTTCAAGTAAATTTAATGGGTATCCGCATCCAAATAATCGGGCACGCCGTCGCCGTCGGTATCATCGTCGGTAGGGTCGCCATTGCCATTGGGGTCTTCGTCTTTGGTGGGCAAAAAATCACCGTCGTCGTCGGGGTCGTTAAAGTTCGGCCTATTGCCCAAATTATACTCGTCTTCTTTCTCTTTGTCGGTATTATCATCATAGGGATTACCGTTGCCGTTAATATCTTCCAGCACATTGGGCACATGGTCCTCATCCAAATCGGTGTTCACGTACAAGGCATGTAATTGGACAATCAGTGGCGTGTAGGCAGGGATGTAATCATCATTGCCTATGGAAATGGAATTTTCAAACTGCGCCAAACCCGAGGGTAAAAATACCACGGCATTGCCAAAATCCGAAAACGAAACCGTTCCGTCGTTGTTCTCATGATAAATGCCGGTATTTAATTTGTCAATTACCGGACGCAATCCAATCATTTGAACTCCTTTGACATTGGATAAATAAACGGTCATCCACTCGGGATGTTGATGATCCTTATAAACGTATTGTTTGCCAGTAATATCCCACAAAGTGTAGCTATACAAAATAATATCGCAAGTGGTAATGGTATCGCCGCTCCCTTGGTTTAATTTCAAATAATAAACCGTGTAATCCAACCCCTCATAGGCAGTATCGGGAACAATAATGCTATCCACCACATCAATCAAACGGGTTTGCCCGGGCGCGGCTTCCGAAAAATGAATGTTTTGTTCGTAATCCACAATGTAGGTATGCGTGCGCAAAAAGTTGAAAATGCTGTCTTTTTCGTGCTGCAAATATTGTTCTTTGCGATCGCGCGGCTTATATTCTTCGTCTTCCTTTTTTTTCTTACAATTCGTGGCGGTCAGCAGTAAGAAGAAAATAATCAATATGTGCGGGAAAAACCAAAGTCGTTTCATGGAATATTATTTACGGCTGCAAGTTAGCAATTTTGCCTAATTTTATAGCAAAAATAATGCCGGTTTATGCGAATTGACAAATATTTGTGGGCCGTGCGTTACTTTAAGACGCGTAACCAAGCCGCCGAGGCCTGTAAAAAGCATCATGTACGGGTCAATGGCACTACGGCCAAACCGGCCAAAGAGGTTTTCCCGGGCGACAAAATTACGCTTCGCAAAAACCAAGTGGAATACCAATTGGAAGTACTTAATCTGCCATCCAATCGCATTGGCGCAAAATTAGTCCCGCTCTATGTCAAAGACACCACACCACCCGAGGCCTTTCGCCATGTGGAATTGGCACGCAGGGCACAACTATACTACCGCCAAAAAGGCACCGGACGGCCCACCAAAAAAGACCGGCGTAGCTTGGAGAATTTTTTGGAGGAGGATTGGGACGATTGGGATTTAGATGACTAAAAAACCGGGATATAAATATGCCTGCATTTAGTCCTTGTTACACGGGAAAACCGGGGCCGCCAAAAAAATTTTATGTTGTCCTTGACAACATACTGAGATAGCTAATGCGGCCAATGTGATATCGGGGTTTATTATTTGCCCATGATACCCATGTTCTTTAACAGTGAATACCCGCATGAATTTTACAAACGTAAAATTCGAACGAAATTGTATCCTCCGCGAAGCCAGGTAGAAATCAAAAGCTTTGCCGGGAAGAATTTTTAATTTCTTCTTCAAAATCGCGCAATTGTTCCACCAACAGGTCAGATATCTCTCCTAGTTTTTTCATCAATTCCTCCATTTGTTTCTGACGTTTGTTTTTATTGGAAAACAAACCCGTTTTAACCGGCTCCTTCCATGTTTTGTAAAAATTCATATAAACATCGTGCAAGGCCGCGTGTAGTTCCTCTATTCTGTTAAACGAAGGCATTTCGTTGAGCGCTTGACCTTCACCGTACAGCCATTTGCCGAACGAACAATCCGTATCATAAAGTGGCGCAGCTTCTTTATCTACGGGTAAACCCAAATAAATGGCTTTGGCATAATTCATCCATCGCTTGTGGCTGAATCGAGCATTGCGCAGTTGTTCTAAAACTTTTTCTTTTGGTATCATAGCTAAGTTTTTGGTTATTTATTAGGGGTATTGCAAAAGTAGCACTATTTTATTCCGCATCCAAATAAACTTTGTCATAAAATTTTAAATATTTCCGGGCTCGGGCCGGTGGTATCAAGTCAAAGAATGCCAATATTTCTCCAATTCGGTCAGAAACTCATCGCCCGAAAAAGACGGCTGTACGATCACCAAATCAAATAAATCAGGTCGCTCGTCAATACCAATGCGAAAAGCCGGACTCCCGTGAACCGAAACCAAGGTTTTGAAAAGCGTGTCGTGCCGCATCAAATCCAAAAGCAACAGCCCCGGGCGTTGAAACAATTTACGTATGTTCTGGTCTTTGATGTTGCCCCAAAAATCCATTTGTTTGGGCTGCAAATCAAAAAAACGCGGATGCTCGGCCTTGTCCACAAAGACTATTTCGATTTCCGCCTTTTCGATGCCCGTTACCGATGAAAACTTTACAAGAAAACTTTCATCGGGTATATCGGGATTGTCGGTCAGGATTAAGGCCGATTGCAACGGGAAGTTTTCCCTGCGAAACTTCTTTTGAAGTTTATGCATACGCCGTTGCCAAAACCAGGATCTAAGCATTTGCGTCAAGCGTTTTTTTCAGTGTTACCAAACCACGGATACGCTCCCTGTCCAAATCATTGGCCCAATGACCGCCGCGCTTAAAAAAGGAACCCACGATAAACCCGTCGGCCAAAGGATAAAAATCCGGCAAATTG
>JALVVJ010000136.1 GCA_027023475.1 Flavobacteriales bacterium | reverse complement strand
TTTTTTTGTTTTTGTTTTTTTTTTTTTTTTTATTTTTTTTTTTATTTTTTTTATTTTTTTTTTTTTTGTTATTTTTTTAATATTTTTTTTTTTTTTTTTTTTTTTTTTATTTTCGTATCAAAATTTGAATGTTATGGCAAAAGCCATGACAAGTTCAAGCGCCAAGCTTGGAAAACACCTCCCGCCCGCAGGGCGCGGAAACCGGCAATAAACCTACACAAAAATCAAAATGCCTATGAAGGAGCCACAATATAAGTAACCATTAAAAAAGGGAAAGCAAACGCGCCCGTGGAATGTGCCGTTTTGCTTTCCCCCGGTTACTAAGCTTTGACTTAGCGGTGTAAAGATAGCATTTTATGTTAATACACGCAAGGTCAAAGCTTAGGAAAGCAGCTAAACTTCCGCAATGGGGCGGATGATCATGTTTCAAAACAAAAAATTTCAACCGAATTCAAATCAAACAAAACAAAAAAAACGTGTATTAACTAAAAAATTTAGAGTTATGAAAAGACTTATTGTTCTATTTATTTTTCTGATTGGTTTTCTTTTCCAAGCAAAAGCCGAAACACAACACGAAAACCTTAAAACCAATCATTATTGGGCCTTTAATGAAAAAGTGGTTCCTTATCAATATCCGGTAAAAGATAAAACGGATATACAGAAAGGATCCAAAATAGTAGTCACATGGATTGTAAAAACCCATTGTCATGTCATTGTAGAAGTTACAGCGGATGTAAATGATGTTAAAGACATGGTAAACATTTCTGCATTCGTAGATTGGCTTGTTTGTGATTCAGGTTTATTTTAAGGAATTTCAAACCTTGGTTGGATTTTCTGACCAAGGTTTTTTTAATATTTTTTGAATAGATAAATTTTTTGATATGATACGAACTCATATAATCGTTTATTTGGTAACTTATAGTGTGTTCAACATGTTTTTTTTACCAATACTAACTGCGCAGGAAACTTTTGCCATCAATCCCGAAATAAAATTCGTGTATTTGATGGTTTATCAAACGGACACTGCCGATGTTCAATCGGTTGAAGACGAGACTTTTGTTTTGCTTTACGACAAGGAAAAACAAAAGTACATATTTTTACCCGAGGGAATTTTTTATAGAGATTCGATCATGCAACATGGTGACCCGATGACAATTCTAGGGAATTTATCACGAGTACGTCATAATATCAATTATTCGGTGTATATGAATTTGAAAGGTAAAGAAACTGTGGTCAAAGGATACCTCAATGCTCAAAAAGGTGTATTTTATCAAGAAAAACTACCTGAGATTGACTGGAAATTAACAGACAGCACCCGCATAAAAGGTCATTTTGTTCTTAAAAAAGCCGAAGCCAATTTCGGTGGACGTCATTGGACGGCTTGGTATGCGCCCTCGGTGCCATATCCCATAGGCCCTTATAAATTTTATGGTTTACCCGGTGTGATTGTAAAGCTTTATGACGATAAAGGGCAATATAAATTCGAACTAACCCGTATCATCCCCCTAAAACAAAGCTTTTCTTTTAGCATGGATTTATCCCAAGCTCGCGAGATTGACAAAAAAGATTTCCTTTTGAATTTAGATAAAATGGCATTCAATTATAAAATGGCATATTTAAAATCCAAGAATGTCAAAATAAAAACACAAGATGGTAAAACATTATCTAGCGGTGATTTGATCCAAAAAGCTTACAAGAAAATACAAGAACGTAACAATCCCATAGAATTACCAGAGTAGAAATATGAAATTCTTTCGGTTTGTATTATTGAGTTTTACTTTTGGTATAAAAGGATTTCTCTTTTCTCAAACAATTCATATTTATGGAAAAATTACCGACACTGCAAATCGGGCTATTTCTGATGTGAGTATTTTTTTGTTAGACATCCATGGGGAAACTTTGGATTATACGCTAAGCAATGCAAGCGGACATTTTTTATTAAAACCCAAAAAAATCGAGAAACAATACATTCTCATTGCTCAAAAATATGGTTTACAAACCATTCGAGACACATTGACCAAACCTTTTCGTTTACCACTAAATATCCAATTGCAACCGCTTCAAGAAAAATTGAACGAAATCGTCATTCATGTATCTCCTATAAAACAAAAAGGCGATACCATCATTTATAATGCCCAGGCATATAACGGAGAAGAAAATAAGGTGGTAAGCGATCTCTTGGCACGGATGCCCGGATTTACAATAGACGAAAATGGAAGAATTTTTTTCCAAGGCGAACCCATTAAAAAAGTAATGGTCGAAGGTTTGGATATGACCAACGGAGATTATACAAAAATCACCGAACGATTGGATGCTCATGCCATCAAGCGGGTCGAACTCTATCAAAAATACCAAGAGAAAAAGATTTTGAAAAACATTCGCCCTTCCAACGATGTGGCGCTAAACCTTATTTTGAAAGAAAAAATCTATTCTGTTACCCATTTGGAAACAGCAGGTGAAATGCGCGAAATAACTAAGTTATTGTCTGTAAATCCAATGTTTTTCGGCAAACAAAAACAATGGAACCTTTTTGGCACTTGGAATCAAATTTTTTTGACCAACCGATATGTTTATCCTACTTTGAATATGCATGATATGCATCCGGATTTTTACCCTGTGGGTTTTTCTCAAAAATGGATTTTGGTTAATCCGCCGGATTTTCCGGATCAAAAAAAGAATTTTAATCCTTTCTTCAACGCTCGTTTGTATGCGACCGATATGAGTTTTTTAAGATTGACCCGCCGAAAAAATCAATGGAAAATAGGCGGTGAGTATTTCAAATCAGATTACACTCGAAAAACCGAAGAAAAAAAACTCATCTATGACCCGGCTGGAAATTATGGAATAATCAAACAATCGAAATATCGTTCTACAATTCAACCGCAAGATTTTTATGTCAGATATACCGTTAACAAACAAAAAACTTATTTTACTTCGGGATTTACTTACCAGAATATGAATGAATTCAACCGGATGACAAGCCTAACGAATGGTCGCTCCCAATCAGGTCAATTAGCAACACGAACAACCCACATACATCTTGCAACAAATTGGATAAAACGAACAAATCAGTGGCTTTGGGAAGTATGGCAGAAAATCAGTTACCATACTACTAATCAGGACTTTACAGTACGACCATTCGGTTTTGATGTTCCGCCCGTTGAAAGACAAGATGAAATGACACAGCAAATTACATCGGGTATTGTTGCGGCTCAACAATACGTAAAGGCTAATTTACTTTTACGGAATCATGTTATTATACCCGAATGGGGCGCCGGTTATGAGTTTTTGAATTTCGGATTTCAATCGAATATTCTGAAAAACAATTTGAAGGTTAAGAATAAGAATTGGAAAAACCGTTATGAAGTTGATTACCATCATTTTATTTCGCGATTGGCGTGGTATGCTAAGAAAAATTCCTGGTTTGTTGAAGCGGAAATACCCATTCATTTTCATCACATATTGCAAAAGGATAGAATTAGGGATACTACCGGCCGGAAAAATTTTTTAGCATTTAATCCTTCGATTAAATTCATTAAAAAATTAAATAACATTGAATTATCTTATAAAACTTCTTGGCAAAATAAACCGGAACCATTTCCCAACATGTTCCCCGGGAAGGTTTTTTCAGACATTTATACTGCAAACTTCTCAAAGATGTATGTTCAATTACATAAACAGTGGAGCAATATTTTGAAGGCCGACTATACCGATGCTGTTCACGGATTTTTCTTATATCTGAAATTGTTATATGCTCGCAGTACGGAAAACACAACACCGTCTTATACTCTATCTTCTTCGGGTTTTGTTTTTAGAACATTGGCTGATAAAAAATCTTTCCTTGATAACCGAATGGTCGAAATCGGAGGAGATAAACAATTTTTTTCATTCCCCATGCAGTTTTCTTTCCGGATTTCTTTCAATCAAATGCAATCGACGGGGAAGATAGGTCGAAATTTTTTTATCTCCATAAACAAAATTTATCTCATTCGCTAAGTTTGAGATATTTTAAAAGGACATGGAATATATTAACTTATTGGAAGCAAAAATTAGAAACAAATACCCGTCAAAACCAATTAACGCGAAATCGCTTGGAACAAATCGGATTAAAATGCAATTATAAAATTGATCGAAGCTGGATTTTTGGATGGATGGGCGCCTATGCCCGTTATCGCTCAAATGCTACCTATGCGCGTTGGCTCCCTTCATCTTTAAAATTTGAATATATACGCAAAAAACCCTTTGTGGTGGAATTTGCAGTCAACAATTTGTTTAACTCAAAGTATACCAAATTTTCTTCAACGAACATTTGGGAAACGGATGAAACCATTTATTATTTCAAGCCGCTAACATTTACGATAAAAATTTTATACACCTTTTGATCATAACATTTTTCAAAACTCATAAGTTATTCCACCTTCTTCTCCGCTTCGCGGAGCACGTCCGTGTCTATTTTGGTGGTTTGCAGGGCCAGGAGGGAGATTTTGCGCAGATTGATCAAACCTTTGATGTGCCATAGTCGCACTTTGTGCGAACGCGGATAACGGATAATCAATACCATTTCGCGGGCATAGCCGGGTTTACCGGCGGGCGTGTAGTAGAATTCCGCCAACTTGTCGGGTTGTTTCACCCTGACCAAAAGACGCATTTGTTTGTGCTGCACAAAGCTGCGGGCAAAAGCCGTCAATTTTTCTCCGGTAGCCGGATCGTTGGTGCCGAAGGTGCCAAAATAGGTCAGGTTTTTGTAAAAAGCCGCCCGTTCGGGATTTTCGTTCACTTCGTTGATCAGCGAAAACATATCGGGCGTTACCACCACCATATCCACCCGGTCGTTGTTGCCGAATTGCTTTTCGAACTCCTGGGCGCCGGAACGGGCAAAAACAAAAGCGGTGAGCGTCAAAAACAAAATAAATCGTCGTTTCATTCCAAGGATTTTAGACAAAAATAAACAATTTTCGGGCCAAAACCTTATTTCACTGCCCCACAGGCGGATACAAAAACGCCCGCAAACGGTCGAACCGGACGCTGTCCTAAGTATAAATATTGGATTCCAAGGAGATAGCCCAAGATTCGCGAAGCGAATAAAAAAATCTTTTTCACCAAAATAGGCGGGCAAAATTTGGAAATCCAGGGCGAAGCCCGCCAAATTTTGCCCGCGGTTTTCGGGGCGTCATAAATTTATCCCTATGACGCCCCGAAAAATTTATTGAAAAAGTGCTCTTTTCTTTGTTCGGCGAAGCCGAACAAAAAACATTTTTAATGATTTGGTTCTTTCTTTTGGGCAAGCAAAAGAAAGAACGAAAAAAAGAAAAAATTTTCGGGCCAAAACCTTATTTCACTGCTCCACAGGCGGATACAAAAAAGCCCGCAAACGGTCGAACCGGACGCTGTCTTTTCCCACCGGCTCATACTCCATCAGCACCTCTCCCCATTGATGCCCGTCGGACATAGACATAATCAACCATTTGTGATTGAGTATGCGAACATTACTAATGCCCCAAGGCCCGTAGATGGATGCATAGGGAAAAACCCGGTCGGGATGTGCCCGGCTCTCGTCTAAAAGTTTGTCGCGCACATAAGCATACCAATCTTTGCGCGCACCGTAATATTTGTCCAAATAATCCAGGGCTTCGTCATTGTTGGCCAATGAAAACAATTGGGTGTCATACAAACTGTCGTGTAGCTGCCGGATGCTGTCGTGCATCAGGTTCAAGCTATCCCGCAGCACGGCCAAACGGGTTTCGTTGCGCGAATTGCGGCAGGTCATCCGCTTGACTTTTTGCAAGGCCCAAAAACTCGAAATGCCCAATAAAATCACCAGAAGAATAAGCCCAATCAAATGCGTAATGCCGATGCTAACATTTTTTTTCATAAGCCGGAATTAGAGCTTAATGACCTTTTCCACACCTTCGATTTCTTTGAGCCGCAGCGTGAGTTCTTTCAGTTGGGCCGTATTGCGCAAATACACGCTGATTTTTCCTTCGAACACGCCGTTTTTGTCGTCAAATTCCACGTGCGACATTTTGTATTGTAGTTTACGCGAAACCACATCGGTAATGTCCGAAACTATACCCGAACGGTCGGCACCCACAATTTTGAGGTGGACTTTGAATTCCTGCCGGGTCGAATCAATCCAGCGGGCGGTGATGATGCGGTGGGCGTAGCGCGAACGCAGGTGAATGGCGTTGGGACAAGTTACTTTGTGCACCTTGATGCCTTCGTTGATGGTAACAAAGCCGAAAATATCATCGCCCGGAAGCGGGTTGCAGCAATTGGCCAACGAATAGTCCAGGCGCTGTTCTTCGGGCCCGAAAACAATCATATCGTAGTTGATTTCGGGCTCGGTGGAAGTTTTGGGCTTTTCGGGTTGTTTTTTCCGGTTCCAGGGCGATTGCAGGAGTTTGATGAATACGTTCCGCTGGTTTTTGGCAAAAGCTTTCAGGTTTTCGTTGGTAATTTCCCCCGTGCCGGCTTTGTAGAATAAATCCCTGCTGTTTTTGAGTTTGAAATATTTTTGCAGGTCGTTCAGCACTTTTTCGTTGAAATCGATTTTCAGATGGCGTAATTTTCGCACGATGGTTTCCTTGCCTTCTTCCACAATGCGGTTTTCTTCCCGGCGCAAAAAGGCCTTGATTTTGGATCGTGCCCGTCCGGTAACGGTCAGGTTGAGCCACGAATGTTTGGGCTTTTGTTGGGGTGACGTGATAATCTCCACCGTTTCGCCGCTATTGAGCACATAATTGAGCGGCACGATGCGCCCGTTTACGCGTGCGGCACGTGTGTGCATACCGATGTCGGTATGGATATGAAAGGCAAAATCCAAGGCCGTGGCCCCTTTGGGTAGCGATATAACGTCGCCTTTGGGTGTAAGCACATTGATTTCTTCGCTATACAAGCTCAGCCGGATGTCGTCCAGCAGTTCGGTGGCATTGCCCACGGGTTCGTTGAGGATTTCCTGCAATTGGTTGAGCCAGCGGTCGATGCCCAATTCGCGGGTTTCGTCTTTCCCGTGCTTGTATTTGTAGTGGGCGGCATAACCTTTTTCGGCAATTTCGTTCATCCGTTCGGAGCGGATTTGCACTTCCACCCAGCGGTTTTCGGGCCCCAAAACGGTAACGTGCAGCGCTTCGTAGCCCGTGGAACGCGGCCGGTTGAGCCAGTCGCGCATACGTTCGGGATTGGGCGGAAACAGGTTTTGCACGGCCGCGTAGAAATTCCACGCAAGCGCCCGGTCTTTTTTGATGTCCGGATCGCCCTTGTAGATGATGCGAATGGCAAATATGTCGTAAATCTCGTGGAAATCCACGTTTTTGGTTTTCATTTTCCGGTAGATCGAATAAATGGATTTGGTCCGGCCGGTGATGGAGTAGGGAATACCCAATTTGTCCAATTCGGGTTCCAAAAGTTGCGTAAAACGTTGCAGGTAGGCCTCGCGTTCTTGCTTGGTTTCGGCCAGTTTTTGTTTGATGCTGCGGTAGGTTTCGGGTTCCAGGTATTTGAGCGACAGGTCTTCCAGTTCGGTTTTGATGTCGTAAAGCCCGAACCGGTGGGCCAGGGGCGCATAGATATACAAGGTTTCCGACGCGATTTTTTCCTGCTTGTCGCGCCGCATACTGCCCAGGGTTTGCAGGTTATGCAGCCGGTCGGCGATTTTGATCAGCACCACGCGCACATCCTCGTTGAGCGTAAGGATAAGTTTGCGGAAGTTTTCGGCTTGCAGCGAAGTGTCGTCCTTGTCGGCTTGAAGCGGAATGTTTTGGATTTTGGTCAGTCCTTCCACGATTTGGGCGATTTTTTCGCCGAAATGCAACCGGATGTCGTCCACCGTGAGTTCGGTATCTTCCACGGTGTCGTGGAGCAGGGCGGCGGCCACCGACACGGCGCCCAGTCCGATGCGTTCGGCCACGATTTTGGCCACGGCCAAGGGGTGAAACATATAGGCCTCGCCCGATTTTCGCCGTTGGTGTTTGTGGGCTTCTTTGGCCGTTTCGAAGGCCTTCCGTATCAGTTCCCGTTCTTTCCGGCCGATTTTTTGGTAGCTCGACCGTAGCAGGGCCTTCAATTCCCGGTCCAATTGCCGCTCTTCCTCGGCCGTATATCCTTGGATTTTTTCCATATCTGCTGCGCGCTGCTTTTTGGAAATTTAAAGATAAATAAATTCCTTTGAACGGCAAGTTACCCGTTTTCGTAAGATTTGTTTTTGTTTTTCGGGCGCCTCGGCGCACAAGTTCACGCAGCGGCGGTTGCTTCAAGGCGACGGAGCGCTTTCGCACCCGCCGGCGTTCACTTGGCGCCGCCGGGCTGTCCGCTCAAATGCGTAGGCGGCCCGCTCTTGCCCTGTAAGCGTGGTGTACGGGGCTCCCCACTGGTCGCCCCGCCGCCACGGCAGGCCTGCGGCGCGCCGCCTACGCATAACCGCTCCCATCCCTTGCGCTTTTTTTGCGTATCGTCCGTCGATGCCCTTTTTGCTACGCAAAAATCCATAAGGAACCGACACTTGTATTCTTCTTTTTTGTTTTCGCTCAAAAAGCACGAAAAGGTTACATTATTCGCAATATCTGACAAAAATCATTGACAAATAATTGTTGTTCAAAATAATTTTATGCGAATTTTTGATAAATCACTAAAAATCATTTGCTATGAGAAAAACTATTCTTTATGTTTTTATTCTGGGGCTTGCAATCACGCAAGTTTCTTGCAAAAAAACCTCAAATGCTTCGGCCAAAGCATTGCTTACCGCCGACACTTGGCAAGGCGTAAATACCAAACGATACGACAACAATGGTAACCTTATGGAAACCATTTCATTAAATGGTATTACCCTTGATTTTTACGATGACGGAACGGTGAAACTAAAAGACCACGGAACGACCGTGCATTCCGGTGAGTGGGAACTTTTGGACAATGACAGCAAAATCCACTTCGATTGGGGCGCCGCCGGGGATGAGACCTATGACATTCGCAAACTCACCGACGATAAGTTTATTTATGGAAACGATTACGAAGAAACAACTTACCAACGATAAAAAATGGCCGTTATGAAACGAATAGCTTTGTTTTTCGGGTTCACACTGCTTGTTTTGTTACAATCCTGCATCAAAATCGAAAATAAATCGGTTAAGGACTATCTTACCGACGATGTTTGGAAAGGTGTTTCCTATAAAATCACATTAAGCGACGGAAGTGTTTACGACAGGGGTTCGTTGAATGCCACGCTCGAATTCAAAGAAAACGGGCGTTATCATTACGAAAACAATGATGACGGAACGGTTCAGGATGGCGATTGGCAATTGCAAAACGACGACAAGGAAATTTACATGGATCCCGATAACGACACTCCGCAAACCTTATATATCGACCATTTGGATGACGGTACGTTCGAGTGCCATGTAACCAATAGCGGCATGCGCGCCGATTATACTTTTACGCAGGACTGATTTTTTGCTCCATTACGGCTTGAAAGAAAACGCCTCTGTGCGGGGTGTTTTGTTTTATTTGATAGAAATATTTCTTAAATTCGCAATATTAAGATAAGTTAATGATGTAACGCCATGATACATAAATTAATAATTCGTAATTTCAAAAAATTTCAAGAAAAAGTCGAGATAGATCTTACGCCACCGGTAGTTTTTATTGGACCTAATAATTCTGGTAAAACAAGCGCACTACAAGCATTGTCGCTTTGGTTTACAGGTTATCAAAAATGGGTGGAAAAACGTGGTTTTGATAAGGAAAAACACCCTAAGGAAAGACCGGGAATTACCATAAATCGTAAGGATCTTTCTGCAATACCTATCTCGATTACAAAAAATATTTGGCATAATTTACGAACTCATTATTACAACAAAGAAAAAGGTAAAAATGAAAATATATATATCGATATTGTAGTACAAGGGACAGAGATAGTTGTGGAAAATAATGAGAAAAAAATTAAAAGTTGGGAAAGTGGTTTTGAGTTTTATTATGCAAATGAAGAATCTTTTTATTGTAGGCCATTACGAATGTCGAGTGCTGAGAAGCCAAAACGAATGCCGGTGCCTGAGCTTTCAAAAACCAGTATCGCATTTCTTCCGCCAATGTCGGGCCTTGCCGAGCAGGAATTTCATAAACAACTTGGCGAGATAGAATTTTTGATAGGTCAAGGGCAAACGGCACAGGTTTTACGAAACCTTTGTTTTCAGGTTTATAAATCCAACCAAGAAAATTGGAATAAGGTTGTAGAGCATTTAAAAGAACTTTTTGGTATTCATTTGCTCGCTCCGGAATACACAAAACGCGATGAAATAAAAATATTTTATAAGGAAAATGATGTTAAATTGGACTTGTCAGCTTCCGGACGAGGAGTACAGCAAGTACTTTTATTGTTAGTTTACTTATATGCCAATCCCAATAGTGTATTATTATTAGATGAACCTGATGCACACTTGGAAATTCTAAGACAACGGCAGATTTATGATTTAATATTAGAAATTGCGGAAACAAATAATTCTCAAATTATTGCAGCCAGTCATTCGGAAGTTATATTGGACGAGACAGCCCGAAGAAATGGAAATGTTATTGCTTTTATTGGGAAGCCTCATAAGATGAATAAAAAAGAGGAAGTAAAAAAATCATTGGACCTGATAGGGTGGGATCAGTATTATTTGGCACAAATCAAAAAATGGGTGTTATATTTAGAAGGAACGACAGATTTTGATATTTTGAAAGCTTTTGCAAAAAAACTAAATCATCCGGTGTATAAACACCTTGAACAAGCTTTTGTTGTTTTTAAGCGCAATGAATATAAAGAAGTTAAACGGCATTTTTATGGCATTAAAGAGGCTATGCCTGAATTATTAGGGGTAGCAATTTTTGATAATCTAGGAAAGGATGTCGCGAATGATAAAGATCTAACAATTTATCAGTGGACAAAAAATGAAATAGAAAATTTTTTAATTCCGAATAGAAAAATCTTTTTTAGACTTGTTGTCGATGAATTAAAATCCGAAGGTATCAAAGAAAGTGATTTGTTTTACGAAACAGAGAAAGAAAAACGTATAAAAGCAATGGCTGAGGCCTTGGAGCAAATTGAAAATGCATACAGAACCCTCGGAAAAAATCCTTACGATGGCAGCCTAAAAGTTTCAGACGAATTTATTAATAAAGTATTTGAAATGTATGCGAAAATACAGGGAATACCACCGCTTTTACGAAAAGGCAGATATTACAAGTTGGTTCAATATCTTGAAGAAGATGAAATAGATAAAGAAATAATAGAAGTTTTAGATATGATATATCATATCTCCCAAAAAGCAGAAAATAATATAAACAACAATTAATTAATATGTTAGGAAATCTTTTCGGGCTGGCCGAAAAAATACAAAAGGCCAAGCAAGAAGTGGCCGAGGCCCGTGCGCGTTTGGCCGAAACTTTAATCGAAAAATCCTCGGACGACGGAAAAATCCGCGTGCGCATCAGTGCCGACAAAAACGTGCACGAAATTCATATCGATCCCACATTGATGCAATTCGACGCCGGATATTTGTCCGGCAAGTTGCGGCAAGTGCTTAATGAAGCCATGGACGAAGCTACCGGCATTCAAGAAAGTACAGTCAAGGAAGCGCTGCAACGTGTGTTGCCCGATATTCCGGGTTTGGACAAATTTTTCTAAAATGTGGAAGCGCCAACTGCGCCGTTGGGCCTTCGTGATTTTGTTTTTGGCCGTGGTCCGGCATGCGCCGGTACTTGTGGAGCGGTTTTATGCTACGGGGATTTATCGCTTGGTCCGCAATATCGACTTGTTTTTTCTGCGCTGGCTGCCGTTTTCGGCCGGCGATTTGTTGTATTTGTTTTTTCCGCTTTGGTGGTTGCGCCAAGCCGTGCGGATTTATCGCAAAAACCGTAGTTGGAATGCCATTGCATTGCTGGCATCGGATTGGAGCCGGAAAATCATTTTGTGGTTTTACCTGCTGTGGGGGCTGAATTATTTCCGGTTGCCGCTCTATCGTCAATGGCATCTGCATCCGGAACCCGTGGCTTTGGAACGGTTGGACACCTTGGCCCGCCGCGAAATCGACAGTTTGAATTTGTTACATAGCCGGTTGCAAGGTGTGGATTCGGCGGGGATACACATCCCTTACGACTTCAACCGGATGCGTAGCATTGCCGCGGTTACCTACCGGACTAACGCACGGATTTTTCCGCGTTTTTCCGAAAGTTTTTATGTGATTAAACCGTCCTTGCTGTCCCGGCCCGTTTCCTATTTGGGTGTGGTGGGCTACCTTAATCCGTTTACGCACGAAAGTCAAGTCAATGTGGAATATCCGGCGGTGTTTTTGCCGCACACTTTATTGCACGAACTGGCCCACCAAATCGGATATGCCTATGAAAACGAAGCGGAATTTATCGGCTATGTGGAAGGCATCCACAGCGCCGACCCGTATTTTCGCTATTCGGCGCACTTGGTGGCCTTGCAGTATTTGATGACCGGAATTCGTCAAGCTGACAGTGTGCGTTTTGCGGAACTCAAAAAACAACTCCGGCCGGGTGTATTGGCGGATTATCGTAAACAAAAAGACTTTATACGGCGGCACCGCCTTCCTTTTGATGTGTCCAAGCCCTATGATGTTTACCTGAAAGTCAATCAGCGGGGACACGGATTGCGTTCCTACAACGAAATGGTGTTGTATCTTTCGGCGTATTTGCCTTGATTGCCCGGTAGGCGGTTGTGAACATATTTTTTTGCTTTTCCTGCTTGCACTGCAAAATAAATCCGTCTGCGGAGACCGCCGCCGAGCGAGCCGTAAGTCCGAGCGAGGCGGCAGGGCTCCGCGGCGCCAAGGCGAGACGCCCGGGGCGGCTCGCCGCTTTCCCGAGGAGACCGCAGGGCTCCGAGGGCTGCAAGGAGACGACGTAGGCGGCTCCGCAGCATACGGAGCGAGACCACCAGGGCTCGCGAAGTGCGGAACAAGACAAGGCGCGGCCTTTGGCGTTGGCCTACGGAAGCCGCTGGCTTGTGGAGCCCGCAGGCAAAACAAGCGCTTGGCATTGGGCTCCGGACGGGGAAGCGCGCAGGTTTGCCGGAGGCCATAATAAAATACACTACTTTATGACAAAAGTCATAATTATTTCGGCTATTTCTAGCAAACTTATCTTAGCGAAAAATAATACTGATATGAAAAAAGTATATTTTCTGACAAGCATCATTTTTTTGGCTATTCATTCGTTTGTTTTCGCACAAAATCAACCCAAAGTCCACGGACGGATTCAGTATGATGTGGAGGCCATGAAAAGAACATCGGACACTGCTTGGATGGTGGGAAGTGAGTTCAGGCGAGTGCATCTGTCGTTTGGGGGGCAGTTGGCCGACAACCTGCGATATAAAGTGGAAGTAAATTTTGCGTACGGGAAAATCGGTTTCCGGGATGTTTATATAAAATATCTCAGTCGTTGGGGAATATTCGGTATCGGTGCCATAGCCGAACCCACCGGGATTGCCATGGCCACTAGCAGCAAATATATACCTTTGGCCGAGCGTCCCATGCTCACAAGTTTGCAGAACTTTCGTTGGGGGGCAGGTCTGCACTATGCCAATTATTCGTTGCTATCACGTCATTTGGGCATTCAAGCGGCTTTGACCGGCAATGGCAAAAACGGCGAAGGTTTTTTGGACAAACATTTGGAGCGCGGGCTTAATTTTTCGGCTCGTTTGTTCGGATATATTCCTTTTGTGATTGCCGACCACCGTTACGGTTTGCATTTGGGGCTGAACGGAGCCAGTCGTCCGGTGGCGGATTTGCATTTCAGGCCCGAAAATCATTTGGGCGAAAAATATGCCTACGTTTTTCCCGGTGCCAAGCGCCGGTTGGTTTGGGGTGGAGAAACGGCCTTGCTTTTGCGCGGATTTTCTTTGCGCGGTGAATACAAAACCCAAAACATGCCGGCCACAGGCCAAAGCGATTTTAATGTAAGCGGAATGTATGTTACGGCGGGCGTTTTGCTCACGGGCGAAAAATACCGGATGAAGCACGGCGGGTTTACGCGTATCGTGCCGCAATATCCGGTGAGCGACGAAGGATGGGGCGCTTGGGAAATTTTGGTGCGTTTCTCACAAATGAAGGTCAATGATGCGGTAAAGGCGGTCAATCCGCAAATGCCGGAAGGAATCAACACATACTCCTTGGGTCTTAATTGGTATCCGGAAGCCCGGGTGCGCTTGATGTATAACTTTACGCTTACCCGTGACGGTTTGTCGCAGGGGCCGTTGCAAGCCCATATTTTCAGAGTTCAGGTGGATTTTTAATTATATAAAACATATAGCCATGTCTTGGAAAAAACTTATCCGCAGTCAATGGTCGTTTGTGTATGCCGGATTGGCTTTCGGGCTGGCACAGGTACTTTACATGCTTACAGGTTGGGTTTCGGCCTTGCAGCATGGTAAATCGCCACATCTCAAACCCATAACCGTTACTACGGATTTGGGAAAAATGTTTCGTGGGCTGGAAGTTTTTTTTAATCATCTATTCGGTTTTCGTACCGAAATTTATGGTAAATACGCTACTATTACCGAAAATGGCGTTGATAAAGTACTCCCTTCGGCCGATGGTGCTTTTGTACCCGGGGTGGGTTGGCCCATTGTGGGTATTATTTTAGGCGGATTTTTGGTGGCGTGGATGGAAAACGAAAGTCGTGCATGGGCTTATTATGGCAAACGTTTTCTGTTGATGTCGTTTGTAGGCGGCATTTTGTTCAGCTATGGTACACGCTTGGCCGGTGGTTGTACGTTGAATCATTTGATGGGCGGTTTGCCGTTGATGAATATTCACTCCTTGGTTACTGTGATATTTATGGCCTTTGGGGGAATTTTAGGATTTTGGTTAATGGCTAAATTGGGTTTGGCCGGCTATTTTAAGCACCAGGAAACTTTGTCGTATGTTTCTTTGGCTGACAAAGGCGAACAAGCTACTTTACGACCGGGCTATGAACCGCAAAAACGATTGGCTTATTGGATTGGCTTAATCTTTCTGCTTGTATTTGTGTTTTATGCCGTTTATGCCGGATTTTTTGCACCGGATTATGCTGCCCATGTCAAGGCAGGTCATATTGTTCCGTTTAATAAATCGGTGGCACATAAGGGATGGTTTTATGTCATCTTTACATTACTTGCCGGTATTCTTGGGGGAATCGGATTGGCCAAATCGGGCTTTGGAACCGAATGCGCTTTGATTTCCGCAGAAACGGCCGACAGTATGCGGCGTAAAGACTCGTGGTATGCGCGCGTGGGGGTTCCGCGTATAACGCGAACGCTGATGCGTAGTTATGCGCCGTTAATTGGTATTGCCGTTCATTGGGTGGTGATGTTGGGCTTTGTTTTGTTGGCATGGGCCGTTTGGGATGTGCATCCGGCCTTTGCAGGCAAGGTTAAATATTCCTTGACCTACGGAAGTATGATTGGCGGATTATTATTGGGAATGGGTGCCGTGTTGCTCATTGGTTGTGAGATACGTTCCTATATGCGTCTGGGTATGGGATACCTGAACACTTGGATAGGATTTTTGGGTTTTGCGGTGGGTTATTTGCCCTTCACCCTTTACTATAAAGCCCATAAACATTTTCTTGCGTCCACGGTTTTGGCCGGTAAAAACGGGGTCTGGACCGATAAATACAAAGTGTATGAATTGTTCTCGGACAATCCGAAAGTACAACTATTCCTTTTGTTTTTGTGGTGGTTGTTGCTACTTGGTTTAGTATTTTGGTTGATACGTCGCGGTATGCGCAATACGGGATTGGAGAAAGTTTATCTGACCCGTTACAGCATGGAAGAAGCACAAATGCACCTCGACAGAGTAGCACGTAAAAATGACGGGAAAATAAACGGCGTACCGACACCGAAACCCGTTCCGCCCGAAGCATATGTACATGATTAACATTGATAAATAATCAGGATTAAGGTCGTTGGCTTGTTGTTAGCCCATGGGGTTCAAACGTTCCGAAACAGCCGTTTCTTCCGGATTTTCGGAACGTTTGTTTTATTTTTTTGTATTTTCGAAAAATAAAAACTTGTAACCCATGAAAAAGTTTTTGATTTCGCTTGGCGTATTGGTTTTGCTTATCCTGTGGCTGCTTTCGGCCTATAAGCATTTTCAAAATACGGCCGTCGGTATGCAAGAAGGTATTAAAGCCCAGTGGGGCAATGTGGAAAGCGCTTATCAACGCCGGGCCGACCTGATTCCCAACCTGGTGAATACCGTTAAGGGTTATGCACAGCACGAAAAATCCACGCTCGAAGCCGTGGTTAAGGCGCGCGCATCGGCAACACAGTTCAAAATTGATCCTTCAAACATCACTCCCGAACAATTGCGGAAGTTTCAAGAGGCCCAGCAAGGATTGAGCGGCGCATTAAACCGTTTGATGGTGGTGGTGGAACGTTATCCCGAACTACAAGCCAACAAAAATTTCCTGGAATTGCAAAGCCAGTTGGAAGGAACCGAAAACCGCATCAAGGTGGAACGCGACCGCTTCAACAAGGCGGTAAAGGATTACAATTCGTTTATTCGTAAGTTTCCGAACAATATTTGGGCTTCGCTGTTGAACTTTAAGCCAAGCGCTTATTTTAGTGCCGAAAAAGGTGCCGAAAAAGCGCCCGAAGTCAAGTTCTGATGGATCCGCGTTTTCGCGCTTTTATTGACGACCGGGGCGAACGCCGCATTTTGGAAGCCATCGGACGGGCCGAACGGCACAGTTCGGGCGAAATACGCGTGCATTTGCACAAAGGCGGCGGCGAAGATGTATATCAACGGGCTGTGGAAACGTTCAACCGGCTCGAAATGTATAAAACCCGCCTGCGCAACGGCATTCTGATTTATGTGGATACGCGGGGGCGGCGCTTTGCCGTAATTGGCGACGAAGGTATCCACCGGAAAGTGGGCTCCGGCTTTTGGGAAAAAATCCGCGACATATTGGCCGAACATTTTCGCCGTGGACAATATACCGAAGGTATTGTGCGTGCTATCGATGCCATCGGCTTGGCTCTGGCCGAACATTTTCCGTATTCCGATGATGATATTAATGAACTACCCGATGAGCTTTCCTTCGATTAAGCGTTTGCTTGGATTTTTGTTGTTTTGGGTCTGGTTGGGTCTGCCGGCTCAAACGCCGGATTGGAAAATCGACCCGGACGGATTGCCGGCCAAGCCCGCATTGGAAACATCGGTGTATGATTTTGCCGGTCTTTTGTCGCCGGGGCAACGGGAAACCTTGGAACGAAAACTTATCCGTTATGCCGACAGCACATCATCGCAAATCGTGGTGGCTACGGTGCCCGGTTTGGATGGACATGACATTAATGTGTGGGGTGCCGAATGGGCGCATAAATGGGGCATTGGCCAGGCGGGGAAAGACAATGGTATTTTGATTATTGTGGCACCTAATGATCGAAAAACGGCCATTGTTACGGGCTATGGTGTGGAACCTTATCTGACCGATGCGTTGAGCAAACGGATTATCGAAAACATTTTGATTCCGCATTTTAAGCGTGGGGATTATTATGGTGGGCTTAATCGTGCCACGGATGTGATTTTTGCTATTTTGCAAGGTAATTTCAAGGCACCCGAAATTCAGGATAACAAAGGTGAAATCGACTGGGTATTGGTGTTGTTCTTGGTCATATTTGTAATTATTGTGCTGTATGTGCTTTCCAAACCTCATGGAGGCAAGGGCGGAGGTGGTTACACCATCGACCGTCAAGGGCCGGTGATTTGGGGCGGTTCGTGGGGCAGTGGCGGATTCGGTGGCGGCGGATTTGGTGGAGGAAGTTTCGGAGGTGGCGGCTTTTCGGGCGGTTTCGGCGGTGGTGGCTTCGGCGGTGGAGGAGCCAGTGGAAGTTGGTAAAACGGATAAGGAAAGAAATTGTAACACAAATTACTTAAAGTTATTTTTTTAAAAAAACAAATTTTTATACTTTTGTCAAGAATGAATTTTCATTAAGCAATGGAATGAAATTATGATCGCACTATATTTAACAATATTCATCAGCTTAATACTGGCGCTGATTTTTTTAGTGCTGTTCTTCCATTCCAGCCGTCAGGGGCAATACGAAGATACTTATACACCTTCGATAAGAATGCTTTTCGACGACGAATTCGGTCCGGAAAAAGATAATACGGAAACAAATCAGGAAACAAATAATACAAATACATAACCCTATGGAAAAGGAGAAATTTTACTATGACGACAAGATCGTAAAGCTGTTTGCGTGGGCCACTATTATATGGGGTATCACTGCTTTTACGATCGGGTTGATGGTAGCTTACTTTTATTGGTTCCCTCACTATACGTCGGGGATATCGTGGTTAAGCTACGGTCGGCTGCGCCCGTTGCACACCAATTCGGCGATTTTTGCCTTTGTGGGTAACGGTATATTTACCGGTGCTTATTACAGCACGCAGCGATTGCTGAAAACCCGGATGTGGAGTGACTTGCTAAGTAAAGTCAATTTCTGGGGTTGGCAGTTGATAATCGTTTTGGCCGCCATCACGCTGCCTTTGGGTATTACTTCATCCAAGGAATATGCCGAATTGGAATGGCCCATTGATATTTTGGTTGCTTTGGTTTGGGTGGCCTTTACGGTGAACCTGATTATGACGGTGGTCAAACGCCGTGTACGTCATATTTATGTGGCCATTTGGTTCTACCTGTCCACGGCCGTTACCATTGCTATGCTCTACATCTTTAACAATCTGGAAGTGCCGGCCACATTGTTCAAAAGCTATTCGGTTTACTCGGGGGTTGAAGATGCCGTGGTACAGTGGTGGTATGGGCACAATGCCGTGGCCTTCTTCCTGACCACGCCTATTTTGGGCTTGATGTACTACTTTGTTCCCAAAGCGGCCCAACGTCCGATTTATTCATATCGCTTGTCGATTATTCACTTTTGGACGCTGATTTTCATTTACATTTGGGCCGGTCCGCACCACTTGTTATATTCGCCTACGCCCGAATGGGCCCAAGTGTTGGGAACGGTATTCTCCCTGATGCTTATTTTCCCTTCGTGGGGTGGTATGATCAACGGTTTGCTTACCCTGCGGGGTGCTTGGGACAAGGTGCGCGAGGATCCCATCCTTAAATTCTTTGTGGTTGCCGTTACGTCCTATGGTATGAGTACTTTCGAAGGTCCCATGCTTTCGTTCAAATCCTTGAACGCCATTGCCCACTTTACCGACTGGATTATTGCACACGTACACGTGGGCACATTGGGTTGGAACAGTTTTATTATTTCCGGTATGCTTTATTGGCTGATACCGCGGTTGTACCGTACCAAAATTTATTCCGTCAAATGGATGAACTGGCACTTCTGGATTGGAACTATCGGTATTTTGCTCTATGTTATTCCGATGTATATTGCCGGTTGGACCCAAGCCATTATGTGGAAGCAATTTAATCCCGACGGCACCTTAAAGTATCCCGAATTTATGGATACGGTAACCGCTATTTTGCCTATGCACTGGATTCGTGCCATTGGTGGAACTTTGTATCTCACAGGGTTTATTATTCTTATATGGAATTTGGTTAAAACCGTCAAGGGACATACGGTTGAAGACACGGAAGCCGAGGCAGCTCCGTTGGCTCCGGTTCCGGCCAAACGCCAAGCCGGTGAAGATTTCCACAACTGGCTCGAACGACGAGGAGTACTGTTTACCATCCTTACTTTGGTTGCAACTGCCATCGGTGGTGCAGTGGAAATTATTCCTACTATTTATGTAAAAAGCAATATTCCCAAGATTGCTGCGGTAAAACCGCTTACTCCGCTAGAACAATTGGGTCGGGATATATATGTGCGTGAAGGCTGTTATGTTTGCCATTCGCAAATGATACGGCCGTTCCGTAGCGAGGTGGAACGTTTCGGACCTTACTCCAAAGCCGGTGAATACGTTTATGACCATCCGTTCCAATGGGGTTCCAAACGTACCGGTCCCGATTTGATGCGCGAAGGCGGTAAACGTCCCAACTTGTGGCATTTCAACCACATGTATGACCCCACTTCCATGATGGACGGTTCCATCATGCCCAAGTACACCTGGATTTTGACCAATGACTTGGATGTTTCCGATATCCAGGCACGTATGAAAGCCCTACGCACGGTTGGTGTTCCTTATTCGGATCAGGACATTTCCAATGCCCAAGCGGCTATTGAGCAACAAGCCAAAGCCATTGTGGCCGATTTGGAAGACAATAATGTGGAAAAATCACCTGCCTATCAAATGGCCTATAAAGGTAATAAGGTTGATTTGAGCAAAAAAGAAATCGTTGCTCTTATTGCCTACCTGCAACGATTGGGAATGGATACCACCAAACCGCATCAAACCGCTCAACGTTAATCCATGCTACGCAACATCAAACATTACCTGAGTACACAGGAAGGTGCCGAAATGCACGACCTCATCGTAACGGTGATATTCTTTATCATCTTTGTGGTAATGCTTTATTTGGTGTGGCGTATGCCTAAACATCGTGTTGACGAACTGAAAAACATGCCTTTTAACGATCAAAACGAAAACGACTATGACACAACAAAATAATTCGTTCTGGGACAGGTTGATGCAAAAATTAACCAAGTCCACGCCCGTGGAACGGGAAAATGAAGTAAAACTCGATCACGATTTCGACGGTATCGAGGAATTGAACAACCCGCTGCCTCCGTGGTGGTCGGCCGGCTTTATCATTACCGTTATCATTACTGTTTTTTATGTCGGCTTCTATTTTGCCTATTACTATGATGCAAATAACAACGGTAAATGGCAAGAACACGAATACCAAAAAGAAGTGGCTGCCCACAAAGCGCAAATCGAGGCCTATAAAAAAGCCCATGGCGTTATCGACGAAAATACCGTCAAGGTGGTCAAAGATGCCAAGTCCTTGGCCGAGGGCAAAGCCATTTTCCAAAAAAACTGCGCCGCTTGCCACCGTCCCGACGGAGGCGGTAGCGTTGGCCCGAACCTGACCGACAAAAATTGGATTTACGGCTGTGACGCCAAGTCTTTGTTCAAAGTTATTAATAACGGAACAAGCAAAGGCATGCCGCCTTGGAAAAACCTGGGCGGGGCCAAGATCCAAAAAGTCATCAGCTACATTTTGGTGGATTTGCAAGCCCACCCGGCCAAAGACGGCAAAGCGCCCGAAGGCGATGAATGTAAACAAGGATGATGTTTTGTTTTATATGAAATCTTATACCTTTGTAAAGCAGTTTGCCCGTCAAACTGCTTTACTTCTTTTAAAACGAGTGCTTTATGAGTAACCAAAGTAACGAGAGTTTTCGCGATAGTATCGGAACCATACGTGAGGATGGTAAACGAAACTGGATTCATCCCAAAAAACCCAAAGGCCGCTATTACAATTATCGCACTATTTTGAGCGTAGTGCTTTTGGTGATTTTTGCCGTGTTACCCTTTATCAAGGTCAACGGGGAGCAATATTTTCTTATCGATATTTTGGAACGCAAGTTCCATATATTTGGTAAACCCTTCTTTCCGCAGGATTTCTACCTGTTGGCCATTGGTGGTGTTACCCTAGTCATTTTTATTGTTCTGTTCACGGTAATCTACGGGCGTATTTGGTGCGGATGGTTGTGTCCGCAAACCATTTTTATGGAAATGCTTTTCCGTAAAATAGAATATGCCATCGAAGGCGACCGGCCCAAGCAAATGAAATTGGATCGGATGCCGTGGAACAGCGAAAAACTTCTCAAACGTGGCGGTAAATGGATTATTTTTTACATTGTTTCCATTATCATAACATCCATTATGTGGGCTTATGTGGCCGGTTCGGATTATGTGATCGCTTTTTGGAAGCATCCATTCAGGGACATGAAAGTATTGTCGATTTATTTTGCCTTTACTATGGTCTTTTTCTTTGTGTATGCTTGGTTCCGTGAACAGGTGTGTATTATCGTTTGTCCTTACGGCCGTTTGCAAGGCGTATTGACCGACGAAAACACCATTTTGGTTACCTACGACTACAAGCGTGGCGAGAAACGTGGCCCCATACGCAAAGGCCAAGACCGCGAGGCCTTGGGTTTGGGCGACTGTATCGACTGTAAACAATGTGTGCATGTGTGCCCTACGGGTATCGACATTCGCAACGGAACCCAAATGGAATGTATCAACTGTACGGCCTGTATGGATGCCTGCGATGCCATCATGGATTCCATTGGCAAGCCGCGTGGATTGATTCGCTATGCATCCAAAGTGAGCATTGAAACCGGAAACACAAAAATCTTTACACCACGCATTAAGTTCTATACGGTTATTTTGGCATTGCTGATGGGTATTTTTGTGGCACTTTTGACTATCCGTCCCGATGTATCGATCAAGGTTTTGCGACAACGCGGATTGGTTTATACCGAACTACCCAATGGCCAAATCCAAAATATCTATGAGGCCACTTTGATTAACAAATCGGGCGTTCCGCGTCAGGATTTGCAAATTCGTTTGGTGGAACCCAAAGTCGAAGGGGCCGAAGTGATGGTGTCGGGCGAAGATCCGCAATTGGATTTGGGTAAAGAGGAAGTCAAAAAAGTAATGCTCTTTTTGAATATCCCGAAAGGAAAGATGCACGGAAAACAAAAGGTCAAATTCGGCGTATTCGATAAGCAAGGTCATCTATTTGATACTTACAAGACCGTGTTTATTGCTCCTTATTAATTTAATTGATTATCAATAAATTGGACTTCGGACAAAATTCCCGTAATTTTGTCCGAAGTTTTTTAAAAAACAACATTTATGCAATTACCCGAATGGATTCGTAACTTTCGTTGGAACTGGGGTTGGGCCCTACTCCTGGTTTTTATTACTTTTATGAGTGTATTTCTATATGTTTTCTATCTTTCGTTCAAAGAATTACGCACCAACGAAATGTATGTCAAAGATTATTATACCGAGGAGTTGAATTACGGTAAGGTTCTGGCTAGGAAACAAAACGCCGACACAATGCGTGTTCCTGTGAAAATATCCCAAGACAAAAAAGGATTGACCATCCGTTTTCCGGATTATTTGCCACCCGAAAGAGTCAAGGGAACCTTGGTGCTCTACCGGCCCAACAAAAAACTTTTTGACAAAACCATTCCCTTGAAATTGGATACCGCCCGGTTAATATTTATTCCATCCGACAGCTTACTATATGGTCGTTGGGATATTAGACTTGATTGGCAAGTGGATAGTACGGGTTACTATATGGAAAAGCAGTTATGGATAGGTAAATAACAATTCGGCTTGGCCGTTCAGATTTTTTTTAGTAAAATTGCTTATTGAAACGAAAAATCAACGGATATGAAAAAAATATTTCTTCTCCTGGCCCTGATGTTCGGACTGAGCGTTTCGGCCCAAAGCTATTACAAGGAATTCAATGCCGGTAAATACGCCAAAGCATTGACCGAGAAAATCGTGAGTAAGTTAAATCTTGAAAATCCCGCTACGCACGAAAAATTGCAAAATGCAACCTATATCTATGCCCAGAGCATCAAAAAGCATTTGCTGTTGGCCGAAAAAGAAGGGTTGCTTCAAGGAAAATCCTTGGACGAAGCCGTAAAATTCGTTATCGAAAAATACAACCTAAACGATTATTTGTTGGGTGATTTGAAAAACTTACTTACGGCTACACAGTTCGAAAAGGTGAAAGATCTACTTTGATTTTGAATCACAAATTAAAAAACAATCCGCCTGCGTTGCTTACGGGGCGGATTGTTTTTTGAACAAAGCCGCCGAATATGCTTATTGCCGGAATTCATGCCGTAGCCGAAGCGCTACATCGCAGACAACCCATCGAAAAAGTCCTGGTTGGAACGCAAACAGGCGATGGAGCATTGAATAAATTGCTGGGCGAACTACGGGCGGCCGGCATTCCGGTAAAACATGTGCCGGCAGTCAAATTGGATAAATTATTCCGGGGTGCACATCAAAATGTTGTGGCCTATGTGGCCCCGGTACCCTTTGTACCCTTGGAGCAAGCTGTCCGGCAGGCATTCGAACGGAACAAACGCCCGGTATTTGTTTTGTTGGACGGCATAACCGATACCCGCAATTTGGGCGCTGTTTTGCGCAGTGCGGCGGCCTTCGAAGCGGGAGCCGTCATACTTCCCGCCCATGGTTCCGCCGGCATTACCGAAGAAACGGTCAAAAGTTCGGCCGGTGGGATTTTCAAGGTGGATTTGGTTCGGGTTCCGCATTTGCTGGACGCGGTATATTTTTTGCAGGCCGAAGGCGTAGCCGTGGTGGCGGCCACCGAAAAAAGCTCCGAGTATTTGGAAAATCACCGCTTCGATGGGCCTGCGGCCGTTATATTGGGCAACGAACAAAAAGGCATTGGCAAGCGTTTACTTCAAGCGGCCGATGCGCGCCTGCGCATAGCCATCTCACCACAAATGGATTCGCTCAATGTGTCGGTGGCGGCGGGTATTTTTTTGTACGAAATGCACCGCCAACGGATGCAGGCCGGTGATTATTCAAAATGAATGGGATATTTCAACCCGCGGTATTCCACCAAATCGGCTTTGATGGAACCCACCAAGAGTTTGGCCTGAATACGCACCGGAATTTTATTTTGGTCGTCGGTTACCCATATGGTTAAGCTTTCCTGCTCTTTGAAAACACGTTCGGCTTGAACGTAGGGCCGTAATACAAGGGTGCGAATTTTTCCGAACTTGGTTCTTATGGTTTGACGGCCGAGGATTTTCATTTTGAAATGATAAATTTCGTTGTCGAAAAATAAATCTTCCGAAATAAAATCGCCTTTTTTTAATTTGGATGTATCCACATTGCGCAATTTGTAATACACCGAAAGCATATCCTGAATGCCCGGCGGAACGCGAAAAGTTTGAACCTTATTGCGCAAACGGTCGATTACTTGCAGCAGGTTTTGGTCGTGGTGAAACAGAAATTCCACGTTTTTATGGTAATTTCCTTCCCGGATATGACGGATAAAGCGTAGCGGGCGGTTTTGGTCGTCGAAATAGGTTTCGTAGCGGTCGTCCACATCCATCACCAAGCTGGACAAAACCGATGTTTTACCCAAACCCACGGCATGAAAAACATGTTGCCCGTTCATTTGGGTCTCGTGAAGCGAGAGCGTGGCATAGCCGGCGTTGAGAAAAAAATAATGGATGCGATAACGCAAAAATTCGCCGTCGCGATAGGCCTGTGCCTTGCTGCCGATTGTTATGAGCAATAAAACGAGCGTTAATAATCCTTTTTTCATAATGTTTGATTTCATCATAGGCGGTAAATATTCCTTTTAGAATCTGAATCCAATGGAAAGCCCTGCATGCCATTGCCGGAACAAGGGCTCCCAACCCATTGTTACAAATATGGGGCCAAAATAGCTTTCGAAACCGTAACGCCCGTAAATACTGTATGTTCGCCTGAACTTTTCTTCGTAAACAGGCCCTTCGGTATAGAGCAATCCTTGCAAGCCGAAATACAAATGATGGTTTTGCCCCACCTTCCACTGCAATTGGGGTTGTAGCATCAAAAAAGCCGGCGAACGGAAACTCAGGTAATCCCGGCCGTAGGACGGCATGATGTGTGAAAAAGGAACCGAACTTTCGGTGCCGCCGAAATAGTAATAAAAACTGGGCGCCAGGGTATCGGATGTGTTGAGTCCGGCCTTGAATTCATACGAAGTGGAAAAATGCGCATTATGTTTGCGGTAGCCGCTCAGTTCCAAAAATATGTTGTGAAAGGGCTTTACGCCGGCATAATTTTCGCTGATACCGAAAATGTATTTGTAATCGAATTGGATTTTTACGCCGTGCATCGGAAAATTATAATTATCCAAATCGTCGTAATAGAAATTCATAAATCCGGCATAGTAGGTCGAGTGATCAAAGAAAAATTTCCGGTCGGAATGGTTTCCCGAAAAAACCGTGGTATAAACCCGATGGGTTTGCATTTCGGTGCCGATGTGCAGATTTACGCTATTGGACATCAGATTCTGGAAAAACAAACGATTGGTCCACACCGAAACATGGAGATCCATGGTATGGAACGACGGATTTTGCACCCTGGGAAGCATCAAATGGTAATCCACGGTTCGTTCGAGTTTGTGAAAGGACGAATGAAAGCCCAATCCCAAATGATATCCGTTATCGATAAGGTAATCGAAGTTATAGCGGATATTGGGCCCGAAAATAATTTCCAAAACGGCCCGGTCGCGCGGCGACAAAAGCTGTCTTCCCGTTAGCCCGGCCAAAAACTCGATTTGGAACAAGGGCATGTAATGAACCGCCGTGCGCAACTTGAATCTAACCGTATCAGACACAATATCCACCCTCAGTGTATCGCCCGGTGTTATCCAATAATGAATTTGCCGGTAATCGCCGGTTCCGTA
The DNA here is from genome assembly GCA_027023475.1 of Flavobacteriales bacterium. Taxonomy (GTDB): domain Bacteria; phylum Bacteroidota; class Bacteroidia; order Flavobacteriales; family Flavobacteriaceae; genus JAADED01. The sequence goes on along the minus strand of JALVVJ010000136.1, from coordinate 5,748 downwards.
GAGGTAATCGATACCTTCCAAAAACCGGTCGAAACCCACCTTGTGCCCTTCGCGGATGTTGGTACGCCATTCGAAATATTGCTTGGCCTTGGGAATTTTCAATCCGTGAATTTCAATATGTCTGATGTAAATGCTATCGGGATGACCGGGTTGTGGCATCGGGCGCCGGTTGGTATAGGATTTAAAAGGTAATAGTTTTTTCGATTCGGCTTTTGCCGTCCCGTAGCCCAATGCATACAAAGTATCGATTAGCCCGAAATCGGTTACGCTGAACCGGCTAACCGGCGGCCGGATATACACGTCGGTTTTTCGCCGTTTTTGCGGCATATCGGCATACATATAGATGCTGGTAATTTGGTCCAAAATATCTTTGATGGACTGGATTTGAGATTCACGTAGCAATTGCCCTTGCACATCCGAGCCAATGCTCTTGCGGGCACCCATCCGGTAGAGTCCGTCCAAAGGATAATTATTGACCACGCCACCGTCGGTCAGGATTTTTCCATCGATCAGTATGGGCGAAACAATCGAAGGAAGTGCACTGCTGGCTACCACGGCACGCGGCACGCTTCCACCTTTGAATGCTACGGATTTACCGGTTACCAAATCGGTGGCGTAAAACCGGAAGTGAACCGGCAAACTGTCGAACGAGTTTAAGTATTGGATGTTGTATAAATCGCGGAACAATTGATTGTAGAAAAGTTGTGAGTGCGTCAATCCGCCGGGCAATTTGAGTTGCAAACGGTGCAGATCCACCGGAAAATGAAAAAACGAATTCCGCCCCGTGCGTTTAAGGTATAGCGGCAAAAAACGCCGCGGCATCTGGTCGGTCATCAGGGCGTCGAAATCGGTCCGGCGGAAAATGTCCAAAATTTGTTGCGGAGTGTAACCGGCGATGTAATAGGCACCCACAATGGCGCCAATGCTTGTTCCCGTCAGGTAACGCGGCCGTATGCCTTGTTCTTCGAGGGCTTGCAGCACGCCGATGTGGGCAATGCCTTTGGCACCGCCGCCACTCAATGCCAGGCCCAAAGCGGCCGAATCGATCGGCCGGGGGCTTTGAGCATGGGTCTGCCAAGCTGGCAAAATCCAAAGAACAACGGCCCAAATGAATACTTTGGGAATAAGGTATGGCCGTTTTTGCAAGCTGTTAATCATGATTTAGGAAAAATACAAAAAAAGCCGGTTCGGCCGACATTATTCCGGCGACCAATGATCATCGGGTTGCATCAAGCCCTTGTCTATCAATTTTTGTTGGGCCAGTTCGTTATACATCAGGGTATAAATCCGGTCGCGCAAGTCCTTCCAGTCTTCGTTTTTCAGACCATCGGTAGAAAAAACCGGCAGGAATTTTACCCGTAATTTTCCGGGACTGCCTTTGAATAGTTCGTAGGACAAGCGTTTTTCGTTATCCAAAAAAATCATGGGCAGCACGGGTAATTGATGTTCCACGGCCATACGGAAGGCGCCGGCTTTGAACGGATGAAGCAGCGCCCCGTCTTCGATGATACCGCCTTCGGGAAAAATGGCCACGTTGATGCCGTTGCGAATATATCGTTCGGTTTCGCGGTAAACCTGCTGGCGACTTTCCAACGAGCTGCGGTCAACCAAAATGTTGGTCCGCCGGTAGAGCCAGCCGAACACCGGATAACGTGCCAATTCCACCTTGCCCACAAAGCTTACCGGCGCAGGAATTACGCTCAGCAATACCGGAATATCCAACATGCTTTCGTGATTGGCCACAATGATGTATTGACGTTTGAACGTCGGCCGCGCTTCGGGATTAAGGATTTTGATGCGCCATCCGCCCATAAGCAAAACAAGCCGGGCCCAAGTGCGTTCGATCAGGGAAAACAAGCGAAATCCCGCGGGAAACGGCAAGGCCACCACCAAAGCCACCAAAGGCGACAAAACCACCACGGGAACGTATGCCCAAAACAAAGCCCAAAGTTTCCAAAGCAGAACCGCGGGCTTGGCCATTATGCGCAACCAATTAGCCATAGGCCGTTTCTTCGTATCTTTGCACACAAAAATACGCTTTTTATATGGCACGCATTCTTACCGGCATTCAAAGCACCGGCCGCCCGCATTTGGGAAATATTTTGGGCGCCATTATTCCCGCCATCGAAAAATCGCGCCTTCCGGGCAATGAGTCCTACCTGTTTATTGCCGATATGCATTCCTTGACCCAAATCAAGGATGCCGGACAATTGCACGAAAATACTATGCAAACCGCCGCCGCCTGGTTGGCCTTCGGATTGGACCCCGAAAAAACGGTTTTTTACCGCCAATCCGACGTGCCCGAAGTAACCGAATTGATGTGGTATTTGAGCACTTTTTTCCCTTACCAACGGCTCACTCTGGCTCATTCGTTCAAGGACAAGGCCGACCGTTTGCAGGACGTAAACGTGGGACTTTTTACCTATCCCATGCTGATGGCCGCCGATATTTTGCTCTACGATGCCGACGTGGTGCCCGTGGGCAAAGACCAAAAACAACACCTGGAAATGACCCGCGATGTGGCCCAGAAATTCAATCGAACCATGGGCGAAACCTTTGTGGTGCCCGAGATTGATTTGAACGAGCAAACCATGTATGTGCCGGGCACCGACGGCCAAAAAATGAGCAAGTCGCGTAACAACATCATCGATATTTTTCTGCCCGACAAAAAACTGCGCAAGCAAATCATGCGCATCGTAACCGATAGCACGCCGGTCGAAGCGCCCAAAGATCCTGACAAATGCAATGTGTTTGCCCTCTATGCCCTGCTGGCCGGCGAGGAACAAACCGAACGGATGCGACAAAATTACCTAAACGGCAATTATGGCTACGGGCAAGCCAAGCAAGCGCTTTACGAGCTTATCACTGAACGTTTTGCCGGGCCACGCCGCCGCTTCGACGAATTGATGCAAGAACCGGATCGCATCGAAAAAATCCTGACCGAAGGTGCTGCCAAAGCCCGCCGGACGGCCCGCGAAGTGCTCAACCGCGTGCGTTCGCGATTTCGTTATACGCCGCAATGATGTTGGTCATCACCTTACAGCGTCCCAAATGTATCGGTTGTAACTACTGCGTGGAAGCCGCGCCGGAACTTTTTCGTATGTCCACCCGTGACGGCAAGGTCGTTTTGCTTCGTTCGACCGAAAAGCGCGGGTTTTACACCCTGCGTACGCCACGCTTGGATTTGGAGGAACCGGCCCGTGAAGCCGCCCGCCTGTGTCCGGCGAAAATCATTCGCGTCAAGCGGGTTTAAGCATTTGTGGGCTTTGGCGGGTTCGAACCGCCGACCTCTGCCCTGTCAAGGCAGCGCTCTGAACCAACTGAGCTAAAAGCCCTGTTATTGGATTTTGCAAACAAATGATACTAAGCGCTTTATGTTTGTTTGAGTTACGAACTTTTCAACCTTTTCACTCTATAATATACTCGTTTTTATATCCTTTTTTTCGAATTTAATTTTCGAAACAAAACTACGAAACATTTCCAAATAACAAAAATGTTTTTACCTTTGTAATGTAATGAAAAAAACTGGTGAAATAGAAATAAAAGTTTCCGGAAAATTGGGCAATAACGAATTAAGTCCCAATAATTTTGATATTAAATTTATTGCTTCACTTTTACAAGATATTGAGCATCTTTTATATCCCGGAAACAAAAAAAACCGGCCGATCATCACTTACGATATTGAAAAAGGTTCGGTAAGGAATATTTTTAGAACTTCTATGCAGGCAATAATAATGTTTAATGCAATTATTGATGAAGTTAATGCAAAAAATTCAATTGATTTTTTAGATGTCCAAACAGCAAGGGCATTTGAAAATATACAACATATTGCCAAACAAAAAAATTTTTCGTTTGGTTTCAAAACCTCTCTAAGTGATGATTTCAAATTATTTATCACGCCACAAACCAAATTTATTAGGAACGAAAAACTTTGGGTTGATGCCGAATTTTATTTTTACGGTATCTTGACCAATGCCGGCGGAAAAAACAAAACCAATATTCATATCGATACCAACGAATATGGAACCATTATCGTTAACACTGACAGGGATTTTCTGAAAGGCCAAGAAAAAAACTTGTTATATAAAGAATTTGGCGTAAGAGCAATAGGTAAACAAAATATTGAAACCGGAGAAATGGATACAAAAACGCTAAAACTTATTGAACTGATTGATTATCAACCTGTTTTTGACAAAAAATACTTGAACAACCTCATTTCAAAAGCAAAAAACACATGGAAAGGTATTGATGCCAATAAATGGATAAAAGATATACGCGGTGATTATGAAGCATAACAATAGTGTTTTGTTAGACACCAGTTTTTTTATCAGGTTATACAATGTTGATGACCCGTTACATAATAATGCCAGAACATATTTTGAAAGATTTTTAACTGAAAAATATACATTAAAAATTTCCACCGTATCTATTGCCGAATACTGTGTAGGAGGTGATATAGACGACCTTCCGCTATTAAATATGCAAATTATTCCTTTCAACTATTCTCATGCCATTAGAACAGGTGAATTTGCAAGAATATTATTTGAACAAAGAAAAATCACGTCCGAGCAATTATATCCAAGAGCAATAATTCCTAATGATTCCAAATTGTTTGCCCAGGCCGATTTGGATAAAACGATAACTCACTTTGTAACTTCCGACAACAGATCTAATACCACTTATGGGTTTTTGGCGGAGAAAGTTGAACTTAACTTTCGAATTTTAAATATTGAAACTGACCCTAATCAATTTTTCGGAACATTATTTTAATTTTAATTAAGTGGCCCGATGGCCGCTTATTTTTTACCGGATTATTATGCATTTTAATCACTGTCTGCGCCGTTTCCCATCGCTAAAATATTGTAGCCAAAAAGACTCCACCGGAATTATTCCACATTCCCACAAAGCATTCTTTTTTAATTCACAGGTATTAGGTAAGGAAGCAAAACTCCAATCAGGCCGCGGCTCCGGGAACCTTCGGCTTCCGAGCGGCCGATGCACAATCCGCGCCTTGTTTCCCTCCGGCATTCCGGCAGCCCTGCGGTCTGCCTTCATGGCTATGGGAGCCGACACGCTCCGCCTGTGGCTTCGCGTTGGTCTCCCTCCGCTTGCTGCGGAGCCGCCTGCGGCGTCTCCTTGCGGCCCTCGGAGCCCTTCGGTCTCCTCGGAGGGCGGCGAACCCGCAATGCGGTTTCGCCTTCAATGTTTGCAGTAGCGGAGCAGTGTCATTCCGACGGAGTTTTGCCGGCGTCAGCAAGGCAAAACGACGAGGAATCTCTTCACGGATTGGACAATAGGAACGTAACATTCCGTCCCGGATGGAGTATCCGTGTCGAGATTTCTCAGTCGCGCCCTTCGGGCGCTCCATCGAAATGACACACTGCTTCAATGTTTTCAGTAGGAGAACACAAATCACCAATCGCCGTTCGAATATCCGGCATTCATTATTCAAGCGCGATTTATCGCGCGCACCTTATTATCGCGCCAGGGATGGGAGCGGTTATGCGGCGCAGTCGGCGAGCATGCTTTTCCGCCCGGCGGAGGCGACCGAAGGAAGCCCCACGCACGGGCGGGCGCGGACAAGCGTAGGCGCAGCCCGCGCAAAAAGCAGTAAGCCGGCAAGCCGCATTTGAGCGGACAGCCCGGCGGCTTCCGCGTGAGGAACGGCAAGCGAGAGGACGCTCCGCCGGCCGAAGCGCTTGCCGCGGCGCCGCCGCAGCGCCGCAGGCGCTGACGGATTGCCGAAGG
>JALVVJ010000135.1 GCA_027023475.1 Flavobacteriales bacterium | reverse complement strand
GGGAGGTATAAGTATAAATTCCAAGGCCAGGAACGCCAGGAGGATTTGGATTTGGGCTGGGATAGTTTTAAGTACCGGAATTATGATTATGCGATAGGAAGATTTTTTAATGTGGATCCGTTGGCGGAGAAGTTTCCTTACAACGGTGTGTATAATTTTAGTGAGAACAGAGTGGTGGATGTTGTGGAATTGGAGGGGTTGGAATATACATCGGTGGATGCCATTCAAAATAGTAGAGCAACAAACGGACTTTCAGCCCGGCAAAAAATAGAAGTATATAAACAAACAATTCGCCAAACCGGCAAAGTGCTTAAAACAGTTGTCAGGTACACTACTCCAATTGAAGATATATATGGAGTGGTTACTGGAAAAGATTTTGATGGGAATAATTATAATAGAGCGGAGGCAGCGGTTTGGTTAGCAATTGGTTTTATTCCTTTTGGCAAGTTAGGAAAATTGGGTGCCAGAGTTGTTAAGGGATTTAAATATTCCGAAAAGGTAAAGGGCTTGGTTAAATATACGATGAAAATTGGTGCAGGAAAAGAATTAATTACATTAACAAAAAGCGGAACGAGAAAAGATGCATTCAAGGTAGTAAAAGATATTGTTGGTGAAATTCCTGATGATGCCAAATTGGTTTATGGAAAATTTGGAAGTCAAAAGGATAAAGTTGTGGGTTGGACTTGGAAAGATGCGGATGGTGTTAAACACGAATTCAGAATTGATTATGACAACACGAAAGGCGCACATTATAATTGGACAAAAGGAAAAGAAAAAGGTGCTGTGCTGTTTAATTCTTCCCGAGAACAGGTTGATAGAATTATAAATAATGAAATTATAAAAAGTGAAAAATAGAATGGAACTATATAAGAACTCACACATTGAAATAATAAATGAAAAGTACCCGGATTTTTTTATTGAATTTGTAAAATCCAAAGGGTATAAAATTAATTCTAACCAAGATAAAATCAGAACTCTAATAGATTGGAATGCATTGGATAAAAAATATAGTATCCCATATTATATTGAAAATTATCGAGAAATAATTAAAAATGGATTAATCAATAGTGCATTCGGAAAACAAAACTCAAAGGTGTTGGTCGAATTTGGCCCAAATGAACCTATGATAAAAACAACTAGCAAATATTTCATTGAAAATTGGGACGATTTTATTTTGGATTATGGAACATTAGGAACAACCTTGATAACCGAGGATGGAAACCTTTTAATGGAATTTACAGACGATACATATTATTTGTTGTATAGCAATTTTCCGATTAAGGTGGAAAAATAAATTTCGTATATTGCTTACAACCACGCCAATATGCCAACGCATGTACAAATGAACAACGGCGAAGTTTTGTTTACCTACGATGCCCTTGGCAACAAGTGGTACAAACGCGTAGGCGATTACCAACGTGATGAAAAACACGGTACCGCCTATATCTTTGGCATGCAGTACGAATTCAAATACAACGATTATATCCAATACGACTGGAAACTGATGTTCATTGGCACCGACGAGGGCTATGTGAGTGCGGTTTATCCGGAAGGGATAGATAACGAGTTTAAGTTCCAGTATGTGTACAACCACACCGACCACTTAGGAAACATCCGCCAAAACATTACCCGCGAGAACGGCCGCTTAACCGTTTTGCGCGAGCATAATTACTATCCTTTTGGCCTACTCCACCGCGGTTACAACGAAGAAAAAGAGGATTTAAAGTATGACAAGGAACAAGATTTTATTTTTACGGTGCAGGCCCAGGCGGGGAGGTATAAGTATAAATTCCAGGGGCAGGAACGCCAGGAGGATTTGAATTTGGGCTGGGATAGTTTTAAGTACCGGAATTATGATTATGCCATTGGGCGTTTCTTTAATGTGGATCCGTTGGCGGAGAAGTTTCCTTACAACGGTGTGTATAATTTTAGTGAGAACAGAGTGGTGGATGGTGTGGAATTGGAGGGGTTGGAGGTTGTCATTGTTACTAAAAGAGCTACCTTATCTGTTTATGGTGCAATGGCTACGGAAACAGGTATTGCCATTGGGCCCGATGGTGTTAAAATCGTCGGTGTTTTGAGTGCGGGTGGATCAACATCAATGGATGCAACATATGGTTTAAGTGTAACATTCTATCCCTGGATGGAATCAGTATATGACGCGGCGGGGTCAGGTTTTGATGCTGGTGTAAGTTGGGGAGAAGGAGTTGTGTCAGGTTTTGGAATTTCTTATTCTTTTTCCGGTCATGTTGGTGTATATGGTTTTAGGGGTATTGGTTTAAAGTCTAATGGAGTTTCTGCTGAGGGGTTTTACACTTATACAATTATGTCTGATGATAAAGCTAAGGTGTCAGAATTTTTAGATCACTTAACTTCAGCAGAAAATGTACTAACCAAAATAATTGAAAAACAAAAAACAGAATTGGCTGATTTAGTTGATCAAAAAAACAAATCGGAAGACAAGGAAGAACAAAAAGAATTGCAACACAAAATTGATGAAAAAATTCAATCAATTTCAAAATATGACAAAGCTCTATCTATGATTAGAGAAGAAATAAAAAAAATAAAATCCGATGATGACGATGATGACCAAAATCAAGACAATGAAAATTAAGGAATTAATTCAAATTTTTCTTACATCAGATAACTTGAAATCCATATTTGTGGCTCTATCCATAGTAGGTGGAATTTTATATATTTATAGTTTTTATAATTATAAATTTTATTATTTTATATATGTTGATTTTCTTTTGTTCGGAATTGTAGGATTTGCGTATGGTTTGTATTCTAAATATGTAGGAAACTATCTTTATGAACATTACCCTGAGCTTTATAATAAATACAAGAAATCCCTGGAATCACTTCTTGGTGATCCAAAAGTTATTAATTCAGACATAATACAAGATATTCCTAAAATAAAAAATCAATTAGACTCCACGGCTTTGAGATTAATCCAAACTTACAAGGCAGCATTTACTTATTCAGATTATTCGTTTTTTATCATATTTGGAAAAGTATTGATATGGGTCATATATGTTCATTTAATTGTTTCAAAATAAAATTTATAAATTGCCTATAACCACGCCAATATGCCAACGCACGTAAGTATGCGAAGAGGTGATATAGAATTTATTTACGACGCCTTGGGCAATAAATGGTATAAGTTTTCCAAGGATGGTGCCATGGACGAAGCCAAAGGCACGGCGTATATCTTTGGCATGCAATACGAGTTTAAGGAAAACAACCATATCCAATACAAGTGGAAACTGATGTTCATTGGCACGGACGAGGGCTATGTGAGTGCGGTGTATCCGGATGGCATTGATAACGAGTTTAAGTTCCAGTACGTGTACAACCACACCGACCACTTGGGCAACATCCGTCAAAACATTACCCGCGAGAATGGAAACTTGACCGTTTTGCGCGAGCATAATTACTATCCCTTCGGCCTGCTCCACCGCGGTTACAACGAAGAAAAAGAAGACCTAAAATACGACAAGGAGCAGGATTTTATTTTTACGGTGCAAGCCCAGGCGGGGAGGTATAAGTATAAATTCCAAGGCCAGGAACGCCAGGAGGATTTAGACCTGGGCTGGGATAGTTTTAAGTACAGAAATTATGATTATGCCATAGGAAGGTTTTTTAATGTGGATCCGTTGGCGGAGAAGTTTCCGTATATGACAGTGTATCAGTTTGCAGGTAATAAACCCGTTTGGTCGCCGGAAATTGAAGGTTTGGAGAGTGGTGTGGATGTATGGATGCGAGTACGGGATGAGGAGATATTGAATAATATGAATTCTGGATCTAACACAAGCAACACAACTATAAGTACTAACAGCTCAACTACTAGTCAAGAAGAAAATATAGAAACAATTAATTTAGATCCAGTTACAATAACCTCGGATACACTATCTAATGATGCTTGCGATGAGCAATGCTCCGATAGCTGTACAGAGACAACAGAACCGCCAGCAAATACAACTAATAATACTGTTCGCTCGGAGGATTATGGCATATTCTCTGGTAATAATACACAAAATCAATCACCTGTAATGTTGAAACAAATGACTGATGATGATGTAATTTTGAGCAATTATTATAGTTATTTATACGAACAGGAAATGCGTGAGAGAGAATTTCAAATCGGATTTTATCTTCATGAACCTGTTATGTCCGGTTATTATGGTGGCGCAAATCAATATCCTGTGATTTCAAGTGCCTTAATGGGATTTGCATCTCCTGAATCTTTATTGTTCGAAGGCGCTGCATCAACAATTGGAATGAGTGCAAATGCATATAGGGCTTCACGATCATGGAATGCCATTACTAGATTAACAGGTGAGGGAATGACTCTGACCAAAAAAGCCGAAATATATAGAAACAGTATAAGGACATACAATACTATGTTAAAAGCCCAAAATGCCGTATTGAATGTTTCTGGGGCATATGGCACTTATTCGACTTTTCGAAATAGTTATATTTATTATAATGATTCTACAAACAATAGTAATTAATGAACCAAAAATTAAAATACCAAGTTTACTTACGAATATTCCTTTTTGTTGCACTTGCTGTTTTGGCAAATTGGTCAATATGGCACTCACCTTGGAGAGTTGCCACTTTTTATAGAGTCCTAATTAGTATTGTTTTTTTGCTAATAATTTCCGTGTATAAAGCTATTCGTTTTCTAAAAAAAAGAAATGAAATAATATTATCTAAAAATCACATAAATGAAGATTGTCAATTTAATGTTATTAGAGTAATTGAAGTATATGAAAATACAACAGGAAAGCAAATTGATCAAATGGTTCTATCCGAAAAAAAATTTCCATTAAAAGAATTATATCAAATAATCGGGGATAATCTAATATCGGGTGATAATAATCTTTATCATATGTATGAAATAAAACCTGAAATGAAAAATTATTTTGAAAAAAAATTAAATCGTAAATTGGATTTTAAAAATCATATCTATGAATTGGCCTGTTATCAAACAGAAAAACCTGTAAACCCAGAAAAAGGAATTAGATTATGCAATCATTAAAGAATGGCATACCATAAATTTAATATCCCCGCCCCGCCGTGGTCTCCCGCCCCCGGCACAACATGAAAGCCGACCAAAACAAAGAAATTTCGTATATTGCCTATAATCACGCCAATATACCTACAAGGGTGAGAATAGGCCCCGGAGAAATAAGGTTTATTTACGACGCCTTGGGCAACAAATGGTATAAGTTTTCCAAGGATGGTGCGGCGGAAGAAGCCAAGGGCACGGCCTATATCTTTGGCATGCAATACGAGTTTAAGGAAAACAACCACATTAAATACGACTGGAAACTCATGTTCATTGGCACGGACGAGGGCTATGTGAGTGCGGTGTATCCGGATGGCATTGATAACGAGTTTAAGTTTCAATATGTTTACAACCACACCGACCACTTGGGCAACATCCGGCAAAACATTACAAAAGAAAACGGAAATTTAACCGTGTTGCGCGAGCATAATTACTATCCCTTTGGGCTTTTGCACAAGGGCTACAACGAAGAAAAAGAAGACTTAAAATACGACAAGGAACAAGATTTTATTTTTACGGTGCAGGCGCAGGCGGGGAGGTATAAGTACAAGTTCCAAGGCCAAGAACGCCAGGAAGATTTAGACCTGGGCTGGGATAGTTTTAAGTACAGGAATTATGATTATGCGATAGGAAGGTTTTTTAATGTGGATCCGTTGGCGGCTAAATATCCCTACAATTCCACGTATGCTTTCCAAGAAAATAAATTGGGCTTGGGAAGAGAGTTGGAGGGGTTGGAATTAGAATTTTTCGGGTGGTATGATTTTGTTACATTTAGTGATGCAACCAGAGGTTTTAATCTTGAAGGATTTGAAGAAACAAATTTTGGGGAACAAGTTCCAAATATTAATGAGACATCGACTGAATCAACCCCTGAGGTATCACCAAATACAGATTTAGGTGCCGAAACCGAAACTGAACCCGCAACAACAAATACTGAAAGTCCCACATCGGACACAACAACCAATGATTCAAATACCGGTAATGCTAATCAAAATGAATCACAATCTACAAATAATGATAATCTGCGTCAATTAAAAAAAGATCGCGTAAAAACAGGAAACGATGTTGAACGTTCAAAGAATCAACTAGATGGTCTTGAAAAAGCACAGCAGGCCGCAAAAAAATTCAAAAAACCTGGCACTAAACAAAATAGAATATTTAGCAAAGATAAAAGCGTGCAAAATTTCAAACATGCTTTAAAACGATTAAATGGCCCAATAGATTGGAATGATATCAACGATATTTATTCTACTCAACCTGTTAGTGTCGAACAACAGTATCAACAACAAACCCAAAGATTGAGAGATGCTATTCCACAAAACAAACCTGTTATTAACCCACCTCAAAATCCGCAACAGTGACAAAAAAAGAAAAAATTAAAAAATTAAAAGCCATACTCATAAAAAACCCAAGTAATAAAAAAGCTTTGGAACTAATCGGTTTATTATTGATCGATGAAAATAGATTTGCAGAAGGAATTTCTTATTTGGAAAAAGTTTTGTCAATAGGGACAAATAATGAATTAGATTATTTAGGTTTGTATATTGCATATGTAGAAACTGAACGGTTTGCCGATGCCATAAAAATTTTGAACGAATATTTAGAAAAAAATCCCGCAAAATTATTTATTGGGACACTGGAAGAATTAGTAGAAGATTTAAAAAAAGGGTATGCAACAACTTACAAAGACACAATTATTAATCTTGCAAAAAAAAATAATATCCCTATTCCTGATGATTTATTAGAGTGATATATGACCATTATTAATCAAAATAATTGGAAGCCCCGCTCCACCGGGGTCTCCTACCCCCGCCGGCAACATGACCGCCGACCAAAACAAAGAAATTTCGTATATTGCTTACAACCACGCCAATATGCCAACGCTGGTAACTTCCGCGCCAATCAAGCACGCTCCCAAGTCGACACGTAGCGTTCGGCAATTCGAACATAATGATGCTCGCGTTCGATAAACCGCCGCGCATTTTCCGAAATGCGTTGCAACAGTTGCGGATTTTCAATTAGTCCGGCCAGTTTTTCCACCAAATCATCCGTATCGGGCCGGGCATTGATACATACCGGTTCGTCCAATCCGTAATGTTCGTAAAAAACCTTTTCGGCACCCGTAAACACCACTTTTCCCATGGCCATACTCTCCAAGGCATTATACCCTTGGTCCCACGAATACACCTGATCCATAACAATATGTGCGCTTTCCACCTGCCGGATATAATCCCGGTATGGTAAATCGCGCACTTGCTCGATATGCACTTTGTCAGGGCCGTAACGGCGACGGATTTCGTCTAAGGCCTTTTCGAAAAATCCGTTTCCTTTTTTCCAGTAATTGCCCGAATTGATTCCGTGCAAAATCCTCACCGGCCCTTTCAAGGGCGGAAAAGCATACCTGATTTTGTCCGTATTCACCGGATTGGGAATCATGGGCAGGGCCTTGGGATGATTTTGGTAAGGAAGTGCATAATCCAAATCGGTGGGAATAATGCCGCGCACCCTGCCGCTCAATTCATCATGCCAAGCCGTAAAGGCCGGTTCCAGGTATTTGAGCGAATACCGGAACCGTCGTTTCAACGCCGGATTTTCCTGCACGGGCGTAAGCACCGAATAAGGTATGCCTGAATTTTCCAAATAGTAACGGTTCACCACCGGGTCGTCGCCGCAGGCCAAAAGGAAGGTCTTAGCATTGCGTTCCAAAATGCGGCGGATGATTTTTTGTTCATAGCCCAAATGCGATTCAAAAGGAAAGCCGTTGATCAATTGCACCACATCGTAATCCTTCCAACGGGCATATTGCCGGCCCACACGCCAAGCTGTTTCGGCACGCGCCAAATCATAGCGTGTCAAGCGGAAAACACCCTGACGCAACGGACGCATGGCAGGATGCAAAATCAGTCGTGGCCGCAGGTCGAAATCGGACGGATATTGCTTGAAACCATCACCTGTGGCGGCAATATGCGCCCGGATACCCAGTCGTTCCAGGCCTTCTTTCAAGCTGTTGTGTAAGCGACTGTATTCGCCCACGAGCAGGACTTTCACTATCTTTGAAAGGATTTTATTCGTGTAAAGTTAGGCAAATGCGTCCGGAATTGGAAATTTTGTTGGCCACCACCGATCGCCGGAATATGGATTGGTTGGCCTCGCTTTTTCCCCACGGCACCGAAGCTGCGCATATTCTGATTGTAAACCAATCGGATGGACGGGCGCAAATTCCACCTGACAAACTGCCCGCCCACATCCGCGTTATCAACCAAACGGGCTACGGACTTTCGCGCAGCCGGAACACGGCCCTGCAAGCGGCACGCGGGCGTTATGTGCTCCTGGCCGACGACGATATGCTTTTCCTGCCCGGTTTTGCCGCGCGAATAATCGAAGCGCACCGCCGCTTGGAAAGTCCGTTGTTGATATTCCCCATGCAAAAAACCGGCGGAGGTTATTTCGGCCCGCACCGGCCTGCCCCCTACCCTTTGAAGGATTTTGGCGAGGTTTATTCGGGCCAAATTTCGTTCAAGTTGGATGCGTGGAAAACGGCGGGCTTAGGGTTCGACGAACGTTTCGGCCTGGGCGCTCCCTATCCCGATGCCGAAAATTTTATTTTCCTGACCTGCTGGCACCGTGCCGGTCATCCGGTGGTCTATGCCGGAGGCGATGCGGTGGTTGAACACGCCCCCATCACTTCAAGCCACTTTTTGGAACGGCCCGAAAACATCCGTGCGCGCTTGGCCATGTATAAACTGCTCTATGGCCCGCGGGTTTATGCCTACTTTTGGAAACTGATGTTTTTTTTGTGGCGCACGGGACGCATTTCATTGTCAGCCGTCGGGGCCTATTGGCGGTGGTTGCGCCATTTGGAAATTTAGTTTTTTTTGAACGGCGGGGAGCCGGCACCGCTTATATTTTACAAAATAACTCATTGAAACTCATCTCATAATTAATTCAAAACCGATAACTCAAAACTGATAACTAATTTCGCGGCTTGTCTCCCCGCCGGCTCCACAAGCCGTCAGGGCGCCGGCGGCGGAGCAGAGCTCCGCTGCCGGCGGCGCAAAAGTTTTAGCGGCGAAGCGTTTTTTCTGAAACACGCAATAAAATACCGCCTCAACCGTAAAATTCCGCCATTGATTTGCGCCGCCGGCCCCGCGCCTTCGGCGCGGGGCCGGCGCCCTTTGTCTTGTTCCGCGGCTCCCGACATTGCTGCGCAATGTGCGGGACAAGTTCCGGCAGCCCTGCGGTCTGCCTCCACGGCTCCGCGAGCCCTGGCGGTCTCGCTTCGCAGCTCCGGGAGCCGGCACGCTCTGGCTTCGGCTTCGCGTTTGTCTCCCTTCGCAGCTTCGCAAGCCCTTCCGGCTCCGCTTCGCTTCGCCGTTGGTCTTGCTTCGCGGCCCTCGGAGCCCTTCGGTCTCCTCGGGAAGCGGCGAACCCGCTGCGCGGTTTCGCCTTCAATGTTTACATTAGGAGAACGGTGTCTTTCCGACAGAGCCGCACAGCGGCGACTGCCTGTCCCGCACCGAAGGTCGGGAAGGAATCTCTTCACGGATTGGACAATAGGAACGTAACATTCCGCCTTGAATGAATTATCCGTGTCGAGATTTCTCAGTCGTTCCCTTCGGGAACTCCTTCGAAATGACACACTGCTTCAATGTTTTCAGTAGTAGAGCGATGTCATTCCGACAAAGTTTTGCCGAGCGTCAGCAAGGCAAAACGCCGAGGAATCTCATTTTAGATTGGGCAATAGAAACTTAATATTCCGTCCCGGATAGAGTACCCATGAAGAGATTTCTCCTCACTTCGTTCGTCGAAATGACATTTTCCTTCAATGTTTACAGTAGCGGACAATCATAAACCCGGATATTCCAACCAAGGCCGGATGTTCCATTGTGGACGCGCGATTTATCGCGCGCCAAAAAGCGCCAGGGATGGGAGCGGTTATGCGGCGTGGGGCAGGCCGAATTTTTTGTTCCGGTGGCGGGGGCTCGCAGCGCAAGAGACCACGCCGGCGGCTTTACAAAAACCGGCCTTGCCCAAGCCGCATTTGAGCGGACAGCCCGGTCCCGACATTGCGCAAGCAATGTGCGGGAGGCGCCCAAAAACCAATCAAAAATATTTCAAAACACCAAAACGCATCCTTTTTCATAAGCCGTAAAATCCGTAACTTTCTTTTCCCAACAATGACCTGGGATGGACAACAAAGCCCTGTGGATTTCGCCTGCCGCGCTACGGTACAACCTGTCCGTTATCCGGCAAACACTTGCGCCCGGCATTCGGCTATGGCTCAACCTTAAAGCCAACGCCTACGGCCACGACGCTACTTTGGTGGCCTCCATTGTGGGCAACGACGCCCGTTACTTGGCCGTGGCCCAAGCAAGCGAAGGATTACGACTCAAAGCATCGAACGACCGGCTTCCGGTGGTGGTTTATAATCCGCCGGTGGAACCCGAACCGGAATTTTTTGCCGCCCGGCTGCAACCTGTCATTTACGATATCGGGCAAGCACGGAAATATCACGACTTTATCCAAAGCTTGGGATTGGAACGATATCCGGTGCATATCCAATTGGATACGGGCATGCACCGCAGTGGGCTTTTGACCGGACAAAATTCGGATTTGCTTGATTTTTTCCGTGGGCAAAGCATTTTGGAACCCCGCAGCATCTTTTCACACCTCGCCGCCGCCGACGATCCCGGCGAAGATGATTTTACGCGCGCACAAATCCGTTTGTTCGACGAACTTTCCCGCCCGTGGAAAGTTGTATATCCGGGATTGCTTCGACATTTGGCCAACACGGCCGGCATATTTCGCTTTCCCGAAAGCCATTTCGATATGGTGCGACCCGGTATTTCACTCTACGGCTACCATACCCTGCCCGCTGATGCGGCACCCGGCCTTCGTCCGGTGGCTTCGCTACGGGCGCGGATCACCCAAGTGCGGGAAATCGGAGCGGGCGAAAGTGTGGGTTACAATCGCACCTACCGTGCACCTTCGCCCCGGCGCATTGCACTTGTTCCCGTAGGTTATGCCGATGGCATCCGTCGTTTGGCGTCCGAACGCGGCCTCTATGTGCGTTGCGGCCGATACCGCTGCCCGTTGGTGGGACGCGTGAGTATGGATTTGATTACGGTGGATGCCACAGGAACCGGTGTACAACCGGGCGATTGGGTGGAAATTTTCGGCCGCGACCCGCGGGTGGAAGTCTGGGCCGGGGCTTTACAAACCATACCTTACGAAATCCTGACCGATGTGCATCCGCGTGTGCCCCGCATCCTCCGGGATTGGGATTAGGCACGGGATTTGATTATTTTTGAAAAAAAATTGGAGGAATGAAAAAAATTTACATCCTTGGTTTGCTTATTGGGCTAATGACGGCCTGTGGCCCGGCCAAAAAAATCAACGAACTCATAGGTGCCGGACACTACGACGACGCCATAGAACTGACAGTTCGCAAACTGCAAAAAAAACGCAACGTCAAATCAACCGATAAATACGTATTGCTCCTGGAAAAGGGCTTTGCCAAGGCCCAAGCCGAAGATTTGGCCCGGATAGAACAATGGAAAAAAGACCCCCGCCCCGACCGTTGGGAAAAAATCTACAATACGCTCGTTCGCATCAATCAACGCCAAGACCTTATCCGTCCGTTGCTCCCTTTGCGTGTGGTGGGCCAAAACCGGCAAGCCCGCTTCGACCTTCGCGATTTTTCCGATGCCACCATCCAAGCGCGTGAAAAATACGTCCTTTACCTCTACGACCAAGCCTTGGCCGAAATGCAAAAAAACGACCGTCAGGCCTACCGCAGGGCTTATCAATTGCTTGAAAAAGCCGATTTCCTGCACCCCGGCTTTCGCAACACGCGTCAGCTAATGGAACAAGCACGCACCAAGGGTATGGTCAATGTGGGCATACGCATCGAAAACCGCACCGACAAAGTCCTGCCCCGGAAATTACTGGACGAACTGACCCGCTTTGACAGCTACAATGCCGATAACTTTTGGACCCGTTACACCGACTGGACGGGCGACAGCACCCAATACGATTATACCGGAAAACTCGTTTTTACCGACATCCAAGTGAGCCCCGAACGTGAACGCGAAAAAGTGATTGTGCGCGAACGCGAAATTCAGGACGGATGGCGATACCAAAAAGATGCCAATGGCAACATTGTAAAGGACAGTTTGGGCCGACCGGTCAAAATCCCCGTTTATCGCAAGGTGCAAGCCACCGTGCATTTGTATGAACAAACCAAGGAAGCCCGCATCCAAGCCCAAGTGCTGTTTTTCGACCCGCACACGGGCCGGACTTTGTTCAACAAACCGCTAACGGCGCAATATGTGTTCCAACACCGCTATGCCACCTACACGGGCGACCGCCGGGCGCTGGAACAAGAAATCCTGGAATTTACCCAAAAAAAACGCGCGCCCTTCCCGTCAAACGAACAGATGATCTACGACGCCGGCACCGACATCAAAAAACAATTTAGCGATATCCTCCGCCAAACCGAATTCAAGTAAACCGCTGCTGCCGGAACCATTCGGCCATAAAAATACCGGCCGCCTGGGCCACGTTTAAACTTTCGGCGGCGGCCCGGGCAGCTTTGGGGATGGCCAAATGTTGAGAAATAAATTTTTGCAATCCGGCGCCGATACCGTGCCCTTCGTTGCCCAAGACCAAAAACATAGCACCGGGCAAACGGGTTTCGAAAAGATTATCGCCACCGGCCGATGCGCCGAAAACCGGCATTTCGTTTGCCTCCAACCATTGCTCCAAAGGGCCGTAAAACACTTTAACCCTTGCCAAGGAGCCCATCGATGCCTGAATCACTTTGGGATTAAACGCATCCACACTGTCGGGCGAACAAAGGATTTGATCCAAGCCGAACCAATCGGCCGTGCGGATGATGGTGCCCAAATTTCCCGGATCCTGAATGCCGTCCAGCACGGGAACCAACCCCCGGGGACGGAACGGCTCCGGTTGTGGCATACGAAAAACCGCCAAGGCATCGTAGGGATGTTGCAGATCACTCATCGCCGCCAATGTGCGGGCGTCCACTTGTGTCCAAGCAACATCCGCAGAGAATTCCGGCGGCCGGACAGCCCAAATTTGTTCGGGCCGGTAGCCCGCTTCCAGAAAAAGACGGATGATTTTCCAACGTTCCACCACAAAAAGCCCGCTTTCGCGCCGGTATTTTTTGCGGTAAAGTTTCCTGATGCGTTTGATTTGCTCCTTGCCGGGCTTCATTGGCTTCGGTTTGTGGTTGAAAAAGAGTAATTTTGTAAAACCGCTATGAAAAGCTTGGGTCGCATTTTGGCAGGCATTTTATTGGCCGCGGGAATTGGTTCGTGCAATATTCACAAATTGGTTCCTCAGGGCCGGTATTTGTTGCGTAAAAATAAGCTAAATTACCGGCATACCGCAACCATCAAGCCCGCCAAGGCCCAAAATTATATTCTCCAACAACCCAATTTCTATGTTTTGGGCTATCCCGTATTGGTGGGTGTGTATTCCATTGCCGACCCGCAACCCGACAGCACCTACAACCGGTTTGTCCGCCGGCATCCGGGCGGCATCCGGCTATTTAAACGGATTTTTTCCGAAAAACAGGTGTATCAACTCAGGATGTATTACGCCGGCCTGAACCGGCAAATACAGGCCTTTGGCCAACCTCCGGTGCTTGTCGACAGTTTCAAGGTCAAACGAAGTGCCCGCAATTTGCAATTGCTATTCAAAAACCGCGGCTTTTTGGATAATACGACCCGCTGGGCCATCCATCCGCAAAAAGCATTGAAAGCCGATGTGCACTACACCATAGCCGAAGGCCCCCGCTACCGCATCGATTCGGTGAGCAACTCGATTTCCTCGCCCGTGGTCAAGCAACTTTACAAGCAAATTCGCCCGCGGCTTTATTCGCATCCGCATCGTTACTACAATCGCGACAGTTTGGCCCTGGACAGGGAAAAAATGACGGCCTATTTTCGCAACCACGGATTGTATGATTTTCAATTGGCCAACATTCATTACGACATTATCTACGACAGCATACCGCATCCCTACATCCATTTGCACACCCTGATACCTGACAAAGTTTTCCGCCGCGGCGATTCCATACTTACCCGGCCTTTTTTACCTTTTCGCTACGACAGTCTTCGTATAAGGATTGTCCGGGACATCCACACCCGCACACACCGCCCCGCCCGCATCGACACGCTGGGCAAAAAACTATTCTTTTACCCGCGCGAACGCCGCTTTCGTTCCGAACTTTTAGCGCGGTCGTTGTTCCTGCATCCCGACAGCTTGTATTCCGACCGCAACCTGAACCGCACTCGCGAACAATTGATGAACCTGGAAAACTTTTGGCAAATCTATATCAATCATTTCCCCAAAAACGACAGCTTGCTCGATGCCGAAATCGTTTTGGTGCCCAACAAACGTTTCGGGACTTCGGCGTCGGTGGGTGTGTCGCGTTCCAACATCCGGCCCTTGGGTATTTCGTTCGAAGGCGCCGTTACCTGGCGCAATGTTTTCCACGGCTTCGAAAACCTGAGTTTGTCGGTTTATTCGCTCTGGGCCAGTTCCATTCGTTTTAACCTGCCCAAAGGCAACTTGAATTTCAACGTTCGCGAAACGGGCATCGACCTGAACCTGCGGATTCCGCGAATCATTGCACCCAAACCCATTCAGCGGCTGATTCCTATGTATATGCGTCCCAAAACACATTTGGGACTGCGCTACAACACGCAAACCAATATCGGCCTCGACAGGCAAAAAATTTATTTCCTCTATGGCTACGAATGGCGGCCCAACCACATCGTTACAAACACGGTTAATCCGCTGGAAATCAATCACGTGAATTACAAAAATCCCGACCAGTATTTCGAAATCTATTCCGCCGCCTTCGACCGGCTGAACCAAATTGCCCAAACCTACTACGGTTCGGGCATTGATCCGGGCCAGGCCGATGATTTTATCCACACGGCCCTGAACGACCCCGCCCTTCCGGCCGATGTGCGCAACACCATTCGCCAAATCTACGAACGCAAGACCCGGCTCACCGAAAACGTCCTGATTATCAATTCCAACTACCGGCTTCTTTACGATACGCGCAGCAGTCTGACCGACCCCGATTTTTGGATGCATAAATTCTACCTGGGCTTTGCCGGATGGTTACCCGGACTGGTTTCCAAAATAACCCCATTGCCCGAAAACAACGTTGGCCAACGCACCGTAAACGGCGTGCCCTATGCCCAATTTGTCAAGGCCGAATACAGCTACATCCGCCACTGGGAATTATCCAAAAATAATATTTTGGCCGCACGGTTCTACACCGGACTGGCCGTGCCCTTCGGCAATTCGCGTAACGTGCCTTTTGTGGAAGCATTTTATGCCGGCGGATCCACCGACATACGTGCTTGGCGGGCTTTTGAACTGGGCCCGGGAAGCACGGGCGGCATCGGCGATTTCAACGAAGCCAACTTCAAGCTGATGGCCAACGCGGAATGGCGTTTCGGCATTATGGATGCCCACCGCGGTGCCCTGTTTGTAGACGCAGGCAACATTTGGAACCTTTGGGATGATATTCCCTACGAAAAGGCCAAGTTCCACGGCTGGCAATCGCTTCGCGACATCGGTATAGGGGCGGGCTTCGGCTACCGGTATGATTTCGGATTTTTCGCCTTGCGGTTGGACTACGCCTTCAAAATCTACGACCCGGCTTATCCTTTGCCCCAACGCTGGAAATGGCCGCGCATTACCGATGGCACCTTGCAATTGGGCATCAATTATCCGTTCTGATTTTCATTGATTTTTGGGCGTTCCGGCGCCCTGCGGTCGCCTCCACGGCTCCACAAGCCGTCAGGGCGCCGGCGGCGGAATGAAATTCCGCTGCCGGCGGCGCAAAATTTTGCGGCAAGCGGATTGGGATACAGGACATTCCGGTGTCTTGAAATCATCACTTGAAAATTCCTGCCCGATTTTGCGCCGCCGGCCCCGCGCCTCCGGCGCGGGGCCGGCGCCCCTTGTCTTGTTCCGCGGCTACGGGAATCTGCGGCTACCAATGACCAACGCCACAAGCCGCGCCTTGTTTCCCTCCGCCACCGCGTCAGCCCTACGGTCTGCCGCGGGCTGCGCAAGCCCTCCGGTCTTGCTCCGCAAATGTTTTCTGTAAGTTACCGGATTATGGAACCTGTGGCTAAAAGTATTGGCTTTGTGCCGCAAGATAAAGTATCTCCACCGGTTCCTTTGCCTCAATAAAATAAACGAAAGTCCCTAATAATACAAAGAATACAAGCGGTCCAATTCGGCGCCCAGGGCCTGCACATTGATATGGCGGGCTTGACGAATGGCTTCGCGACCGTCGAAATAAACCAATACCGACGGAATAACGAAAATATTGAAATGCCCGCGGGCTTCGGGAATCATTTGCACATTGATTTCCAAAAATTGCATCCGGTCGAAATGTTCGGTAAGCATTTTTTGGAGCTTGGGCGAAAGGGCATCGCCCACATTACAGGATTCGTCCGAAAAAAAGACCAATACGGCTTCATTGTCTTGCAAAAACTTGCGGGCCTGGTCCAAAGATTGAGCAAAATGATACTGCATCGGGCTTGATTTTTTAAAGCGCAAAGATAGAAAAAAACGGACGATGCAAGTTCATTGGTTCCGCAAACCGGCAGGCGAAACTTTCTTTTTCTTTCAACACGGATATGTTTGCGGCAAGAAAAACGCGCCAGGGATGGGAGCGGTTATGCGGTGCAGGGCAGGCCGATGGTTTTCCGCCCGGCGGAGGCGACCGAAGGAAGCCCCACGCACGGGCGGGCGCGAGCAAGCGTAGGCGCAGCCCGCGCAAAACCACGGCACTGCCCAAGCCGCATTGGAGCGGACAGCCCGACGGCGCCGGATTTCGGGCCGGCCGGTGCGAAAGCGCTCCGCCGCTTGAAGCAACGGACGATACCCCGCCGCGGCGCCGTAGGCGCCGGGCAGCCGGAACGGGACGAATGTCGTTATATTAACAAGAACTTACTTCCGGCCGGCCGCCGCGGGCGTTCGCCCGCCGGCGGGACCCCGAAACCGGGCGCCGGGGCGCCCAAAAAACAAAAAAATCCGTTTGCCCGAAAAATACTAAATTGAACCGCAAAACGTTATTGCCACATAGCCGCGCGTATGAAGCGAATAATTTTCCTTGTTCCGGCCTTGATTCTTTTGACGGGCGCTTGCTCCACCCGTAAACCCTCGGTGCTTTCCAACAATTACCACGCCTTGACGGCCCGTTACAACGTGCTTTTCAACGGTAATGAAGCCCTGCAAAAAGGCGTGGACGAACTGCGCCGCAAGGCCGAGGAAGATTTTTACCGCGAATTTCCGCTCGAAGGCATCCAATTCGATGACAAAGTGCTGGCGCCGGGCCAGTCGCGTTCACAAGACATCCAAAAAGCCGAAGAAAAAGCCGCCAAAGCCGTGCAAAAACACAGCATCGAATACCGCGGCGTGGAATACAACCGGGAAATGGACCGCGCCTTCCTGCTGCTGGGCCAAGGGCGCTATTACGACCAACGTTATTTGGCCGCGCTGGACGCCTTTAACTACGCCTTGACCAATTTTTACGACAGCGACCTTCGCAACGAACTACGGCTATGGCGCGCCAAAACCCGCCTTCGTATGGGTCAAAAAAGTTTGGCACGCCGCGAATTGGCCGCCGTGATCAACGCCGAACCCAAGCGGTCCGACACCCGCGCCCTGGCCTATGCCTTTATGAGCGAAAGCATGCGGGGCGACACCTTGGAAGAACACGTAGGGGTTTGGCTCAGTCGCGCCGCCCGTGCCGCCCGTTCGCGACGGCTCAAAATCCGGCTGGCCTACAAAGCCGCACAGGTGTGGGAAAAACTGGGCCGCAAAGATTCGGCCGTGGCTATGACCGACCTGATACTCAAACGCCGCGACCCGGAATATTTTTACCTCAAAACCCTGTGGTATCGTATGCACCTTACGCGCGAAGACACCGCACTACAACCCAAATACATCAAGCGACTCAACAGTTATTTCAAAAATTATTATTTCCACCGCTACTATCCCGACATTCATTTCCGGCTGGGTGAGCTTTACGAAACCCGCGGCGACACGGCCTTGGCCGTCAAACATTACGGTCAAGCCACGGCTTCGCCGGTGAAAAGTTTGCAACGCTTGGCTTACTCCAAATTGGCCGACATTTATTGGGATCGTTCCGATTATGTGAATGCAGGTGCCTATTTGGACAGTTTGCTGAGTGTTACCGATAAGAACAAATTGGAATATTTGCTTATCGGCCAACGACGGCGCAGCATCGACCAAATCGTGCATTGGGAAAAACTCATCCGGCGCAACGACAGTTTGATCGCCCTTTCGCGTTTGGACACGGCCGAACAACGCCGGCGCATATTGGCCTATATCCGCCGCCTGCAAGCCGAAGAAGCCGCCCGCGCACGCAAACGTATGCAAGCCGAACAACAAGGTGAAGGCGAATCGGCGGGAAATTTTTATTTCTACAACCAAAAGCAAGTGGCCACCGGCAAGGAGCAATTCCGCCAACAATGGGGCGACCGCCGCCTGGAAGACCTTTGGCGCCTGACCAACAAATACGGCCATTTTTCGGAGGAAGAAGTCAAAGAAGAGCCATCCGGCGAACAGGTAAAGGCCGGGGAACAAACGGCAAAACAAGAACTGCCCGACAAATACTCGCCCGAATATTACCTGCGCCAAATACCGCGCACCGAAGCACAGCGCGATTCGCTCCGGCATCAAATCCTGCAAGCGCATTTGTATTTGGGTCTCAACTATGCCGATGACAAATTAAAGGAATACGGGTTGGCCCGTGCTCACCTGCAAAAGGTTTTGGATGCCCGGCCCGATGACGAAATGCGCAGCCGCGCCTGGTATTTGCTCTACAAAATCGCCAAACGGGAACACAAAGAGGATGAGGCCGAACGTTATGCGGCCTTGCTACGTAAAAACTATCCCGAAAGCCCCTACACGCAATACATTCTGCATCCCGAAAGTTTTTCGGACAGTTCGTCCAAGCAGTTTTATGCCGATTTTATGCAGGCCTACGATTTGTTTCAATCGGGCGAATGGACCCGGGCCCGCCGGTTGACCGACAGCTTGATCAATCGCTATGCCAATCATCCCGAGCGGGCGAAACTCTATTTGTTGCTGGCACGTATTTCGGGCAAAACCGACGGGATTGACGCTTACATTCAAACGCTGAAAAAGGTGGAAAAAACCTTTGCCGGAAGCCCGTATGCCAAGCAGGCGGAAAGCGAACGCAAAAAATTGGAAATGCTCAAAAACCGCTACGGGCCCGAACATCCCGAACAGTTTCCGTTTTTCCTGGTTTTTCGTGTGGCACGGGGTGATTCGCTCGCGGTGCGTTCGTTGGACAAATGCCTCAATGCCATTTACACCGAAACCGAATCCAAACCGCGCAAAAGCTTTACCGACCAATACGACGACGGAACTTGGTTTGTGGTGGTGCACGACTTTTTGAGTCGCACATCGGCCGAATTTATTCTGGAAAAAATGCGGGAAAAACATTGCACCTTGCCATCCCATTTTATCATTTCACGCGGAAATTACATACATTTGCAATTAACCAAACAGATAAACAGCACAGGCCATGTTCGCAAAAAACGAGAAGAAAACAACCGGCGGCAACGGAACGGGATCCAAACAACCCAACCGGCTGGGAATCAGCACCAAGGTAAGCGGTGAAATCCATTCCGAAGAAGATTTCCGCATCGACGGGAGTTTTGAAGGTACACTGGTTACTACCGGCAAATTGGTGGTGGGCGAAAAGGGTGTGCTCAACGGCACTGTTAAGGTAGGTCAAGCCGAAGTTTTGGGTGTGATCACAGGCGAATTGGAAGTAAAGGATTTGCTGAGCATCAAAAAAACCGCCCGCATCGAAGGTAATGTGAAGACCAATAAATTGTCGGTAGAACCGGGCGCCGTGTTCAATGCCACTTGCGAAATGCAGACGGGTAAAACCGCTCCGGCACCGGCACCGGCAAAATAATATTGCTCCCTGAAAACCGCAGGAAAAATAGCAATCTTTTCGTCGATGGTGTTCGAAATGGCGGTCATCATCGGCGTTTTTGTTTACGGGGGCTCCCTTTTGGACGAACATTACGGCACCCGTACGCCATGGTTTACGGCCGGATTGGGTTTGGCCGGCGTGGGTATTGCTCTTTATTCGGTGCTTAAACAAATTTTTCGATGGCAAAAACGCTCCGGTTAGCATTTTTGTGGCCCTTGTGGGCGGCGGCGGGTTACGGCATTTTGTGGCTCGTATGCCACGGCCGGACACCATTTCCTTGGCCTTCGATATGGATTTTCCATCTGGTTTGGAGTTTGCTTTACCTATTGAGTTTATGGATAATGTTACGCTACAAGCCCGGCCGTGCCGGCTTTTTGTTCCTAGTGTGGAGCGTGCTCAAAATCATCTTTGCAGGCGCTTTCGCCTTATGGGCATCGTTTCGTGATATTGAGTATCCCGCTCGATTTTCCGCGGGTTTTATGCTGCTGTATGTTTGGTTTACGCTCTATGAGTGGATGCTTAATGTGCAGGCCATAAAGGATTAATTATCAGACGACCGGTTGCGCAAAAAACACCTTATCCGCGCCAGGGATGGGAGCGGTTATGCGGCGTGGGGGCGCGGCATGGTTTGCTGCCGGCGAGCAGGCTTCGAGGAACCGAGGAGACACCGCAGCCGGCCCTTAGCAAACCGCCGCGGCCCAAGCCGCATTCGAGCGGACAGCCCGACGGCGCCACGTGAGTGGCGGCAGGCGGGAGGGCGCTCTGTCGTCCCGAAGCGCCTGCCGATGCGCCGTAGGCGCCACGAACGTGTGCGGCGGGGCGCCCAAAAACCTAAACTTTAACTAATCAAGCGCTCGATCTGCCCTATCATGTCCTTGCAAAAATGCCTGCGGTCGAAGGGATAGATTCCCAATACAATACTGGTGTTCAACGTGATGGGAATGCCCATGTAGAGCAAAGATACGTCGTTGAGTTTTACGTCGGGGCGCCAAATGCCCAGGTCGATGCCCTGACGTATAATTTGCTCGAAATAACGCCGTTGGGCGTTAAAAATATACCGTAACTTGTCCAGCATGCCACTATCATTGTTATAGGTGGCCTCGGAAAGCAAAAGGATAGTGATACCGTTGTTTTCCAACAAATAATTGATGGTGGTGCACAAATATTTTTCCAACTTTTCCCGGGGCGGCAAATCACTTTCGGCAATTTCCTTCAAATTGCCTATCAAATCCTGGGCCACATCGTCCACAATGGAACGAATGATGTCGCTTTTTTTCTCGAAATGCCGGAAAATAGCCCCTTCCGACAAGCCGATTTCGGCGGCCAATCGTTTGGTGGAAACGGCCTTGATGCCCGATTCCTTAATGATTTTGAGCACCGCTTGTTTGATTTCTTCCTTGCGGTCGTGGGTGGTCTTCCGGTTCATTCCATCACTTGTCAATGCCAAAAATACGGATTTCAGGCCTTTTGGTCGTGCAACATCTTAATGGCTTGCTTGGAGGCGGCCATCACCGAAGCGCCTTTGACGTAGCGGGCCAATTGAAGCGTTTCCAGGATTTCACCGGCCGAAATACCTTTGCGCAAGGCCAACTTGGTGTAGGTATTGATGCAGGTTTCCATACCCATGGCTGCCGCCATAGCCAAACTCATCAGGATTTTGTATTTGGGCGGAATATGTTCACCGCCAAAGGCAAATTTTTTGTTGGCAACGTGTTCGAAAAGCATTTCGGGTTTAAGTTCCGACAGATGGAACATCAACTCGGGCACTTCGCCGATTTCCTGGGTCATGGTGGCCAGGATTTGTTCGATTTTTTTGGTTTGATCTTCCATGGTGGATATTTTTTTTGGGTTAAAATTCCGGGTTTAAAATATTTGACCGGCCAAATATTTGAGGTAGGCCTTTTGGGTCAGGATGTCTTTTTCGATTTTGAGGATTTGCACTTGGATTTTGCTCAATTGCAAGTGGGCGCCATTGAGTTGAACATTGGTGATCACACCGTTTTTGTAGGCGGTTTTGGCAATTTCGTAAGCTTTTTCGGCCACTTTGAGATGCTTTTCATGGGCTTGTTTTTGGGCCAGCAAACTATTAATGGTTTCCAAGGTTTTCCGGTAAGCAATGTCCAGTTTAAGTTTCAAACCGGCTTTGTAGTTTTCCAATTCCTCTTGTTTGGCCGTGATTTCGTCCATTTGATAACGGGAATTATTGCCGTCGAAAAGCTTGATTTTGAGTCCCAGACCTACGGCATAACCGTTACGCCAGGTTTGGTTGAAAGGCGGAAAGTCCTTGCCGTGATAGATGTGATAGTTGCCGAAGGCAAACACCACAGGTAATTTGGCGGCCTTTTGCATGGCCTTTTTATAGTGCAGCACCTGCTGCATATCGGACAGAAAGGCCAGCTTGTGATTACCGTTATACAGTTGGTCGATGGCCACATTGCCGGCCTGTTCTTGCCGGAAAAAGTCATTGATATTGCCCGTAAATTCGGCCGTTTGGCCGTCGGGCAGCCCGATGAGTTTGGAAAAGGCCGTGGCCACCACTTCGCGTTTGCCCTTCATGTCGATGATTTTGGCTTTGAACTCTTCGATTTTGCTTTCAAAGCTGATCACATCGAATTCGGAGCGAAGGCCTTCCTTGTAGGCCGCCCGGGCCATGGCCAAATGATCGTTCAGTTGTTTTAAAACATCTTCGTAAACCTTGATTACGGCATTGATCATCAAATAATTGTAGTAGGCCTGCTTGACCTTGTAGCTCAGCAAGGCCTTGCTGTCGTCCATGTTTTTGGCGTAGGCCTTTTGGAGTTGTTCGGTGAGTTTGAGGGCGTTTTCGCGCTTGTGGCCGGTGTAGATCGGATAAACGGCATTCAAATCCATGGTCAGCACATCGCCGCTCAAATCGGGATAGGGCGCCATAGGATGCAGGGTTACGTGTTCGCCGGTTTGGCCACCGGCATCCATTACCGGAATGTCTTTGCCCAAAAGGGGATAAAAATTAGGCAAATTGTTGGTGTAAAGGTATTTGGACAAAATACCCACTTGGGGCAAGAAACTGGATTTGACCTGTTTGTTCTTGGCCTGGGCCTGTTTGATTTGGCTTTGTTTGGCCTTGATGCCGGGATTGTTGTCAAGGGCCATTTGGATGGCCTGTTTGAGGTTGATTTTTTGTTGGGCAAGCAACGAAGGGCCCGTCATCATCCAAAAAAACAGTAGCGTTATGGTATATAACAACGTTCTCATCGGCTTATTGATTTGATTCGTTTTCATTGGATTGAGCTTGAAGTTGTTTCCACTTTTTGATTTTACGTTTGCGTTCCCATTGGCCGAACAAAATGGAAATGATGGCCAGGGTCAAAAATCCGAGGATAAATTTCCAAAGAATGACCACCTGGTCTTTGACCACATACAAATGCTGGTGGCGATTGAACACGGCATACAAAACCTTCAAATAATGACGTAGCGGAAAAGCATTGCCAATCATGTTGGGCACGGACGCCATTTGCTCTTCGGGAATCAAAAAGCCCGAATACATATAGGCCGGCATGACAATCAGGGTGATTAGCGCGGCCATAACGGCACCGTTTTTTATGTTAAGCACCAAAAAGTAAGATATGGTTTCCATAGCCAACACCAGCATGGAAATGGCAAAAACCGTATTCCAAAGGGCATGATGGTCGTAGTGTATGCCGAAAAGTTGCATGGTGGTAAAAAAGGCCACCGATATGGCCGTGGAAACAATGATCCACGAGATAATGTAAGGCGGTATCAAGGCCTTGGGCGGCAATTGACGGATTTGGGTTAGCGTGGGATATTTTTGTTTGAATTGCTTGAAGGCCGCAAACAAACCGAACATGACAATGAGCATGGATACGATTTGCATGGCCAAGCCCATAAAAGCCGGGAGCAAGGATGGTTCCATGGACAAAGCGGGGTTAAAAACCACGCGTTCGCTCACCGTAAGCGGTGGTTTGGGCATATGGCGAACGTTGGGCACGGTGCCCAGTTCTTCCACGCGCATTTTTTTCATCATTTGCATGTCCATGGTCAGGATGATTTTGTTGAGCATCATCAACGAGAGTTTGGGCACGATGGGATTGGCCGTTCCGTTGATCAGTTCCAGGATATTGACGTTGCGCCTGTTGAGCACATCCTTGTAGGCATTGGGCGGAATCATCACGCCCACATCCACTTCGCCTTTGTCCACCAGCCGTTGCAATTCCAAATAATCCGTGGCTTGGCGTGTTAGGTCAAAATATTGCGAGGCCTTGATATTGTGAATAATCGACCGGCTGAGGGCGCTTTGGTCCAGATCGAGCACGGCCATGCGTATTTTGGTGGGCGCACTTTTGTAATACATGCCAGCCATCATGCTGAAAAACAATATCAAAGCGGCGGAAATCAAGGTGATTTTCACCAGGATCATCACCAGGGTTTTCAAAGCTTTTTTCATGGAATCAAGACTTTGAAGTTTGGTCTTTGTGGGATGCGTCCGGTGATTTGAGTTTCAAAAAGACCGACATGCCGGGTTTGACATCTTTTTGATGATCCAAAATCAGGATTTTGACATCAAAGGTACGCACGTCGCGTTCGTCGCGGGCCGTGGTGGGCGTGTGTGTGGCAAAATTGGCCATGGGCACAATTTGGATGATTTTACCTTTTAAGGTCAAATGGCCCGCATTGGTTTGCATACTGACTTGGTCGCCCAGGTGCAATTGATCCAAATAGGTTTCGGGAATGCTAAACCGGGCCCAGGTGCCTTGGGGGTCGGTTTCGATGACCACGGGCATGCCGGGTGGCATCATTTGATTTTTTTCCAACACTTTGAGTGTAATCACGCCATCCATAGGTGCTTTGATGACCATATCGGCAATGCGCGTGTCCAAGGCCTGGATTTTGGCTTGAAGCATTTGGTAACCGGTGGTAACTTCGTCCAATTTTTGTTTGGGCACGGCGCCCACGCGGTAGAGATGT
Source organism: Flavobacteriales bacterium (assembly GCA_027023475.1). Classification (GTDB taxonomy): domain Bacteria; phylum Bacteroidota; class Bacteroidia; order Flavobacteriales; family Flavobacteriaceae; genus JAADED01. The sequence goes on along the minus strand of JALVVJ010000135.1, from coordinate 7,099 downwards.
TCCAAACGGCGTTTGTTTACGGCCACGTTGTGCAATTTGGCCACCAGGGCTTTGCGGTTGGCCAAAATTTCGCGCGTATCGAGCAGAGCCACCGTATCGCCTTGCTTCACATGGTCGCCTTCGTCCACCAGGATGTCCACAATGCGACCGGGCATCCGGGTGGTAACATTCACTTGGGTGGTTTCGATATAGCCCTGAAATTCGGATTCGGTTTTTTTGTCGTTGGTCAATTTAATATCGCTACACGCCACCGACACGATGCCGCTAAGCAAAAACAAAACCGTTTTGGTATAGAATTTTTTCATAATGCTGTTTTTTATTTTTGGTTAGAATTGATAATCCAACTGAAAGACCACGCTGTATTTGGTCAAAAAAGTTTTGTTTTGGTAAAGCGTATAGGGCACGGCCATACGCAAATACCAATGCTTCAAGAATTCATACCATCCGCCGATGCTCAGGTCGAACTGCATCAATCCTGTCATGGGCAAAGTTTTGGGCCCTTCCTTGAACGCCGAACGGTATTGAAAATCCCAAGCATTTTCCAGGCCGAAATAGCCGTAAGCAGTGTGAAAGGGTTTGCGGAACAAAAGGGTTGCGCCCGCAGCAGGGCCTTTTTGGATTTTATCCAAACTGATAAGGTAGTCGAAATAAGCATGGTAGGCCAATTGCCAAGCACCGGATTTGTTTTGCAGGTTTTCCAGTCCGCTTAGCCCGGCTTGAAGGCCGAAAGCACCCATTCCGGTGTTCAAAACCTGTTTTTTAAGCAAATAAATACCCGTGGGCCAATTGATTTGCGCTTCGACCGTGAGATAATGATTTCCTTTCAACAGGTTGCCAAATACAAATCCGGTTTCCACATCGCCAAAGCCCACCCCTTTTTGAAACATCATGGGCGAATAATGATGCAAGCTCACAAAAGGCAGATTGACAAACAGGTTTATTTTGGGACTTACACCATATAATATGTGCGCATTGAAATAGGCCTCATTGAGCACCACCACGGGCATTTTGGGTGCGATTTTGCCCGCTTTGGGGTTGTAATACTTGAAAAACTTGGGAATATGGGTCGAAAAATCTATTAACCAGTGTTTTTTTGCCAAGAGTTGCGGGTGAAACTTATAGGTGGAAATAAAAAAATCATCCGGTTGCATTTCAGCAGCCCTGTCCCGTTGTTCCTGGGCCGAAAGCTTACCCAAGCCAAGCAAAATCAGCAGCAAAACAAAAATATGATGTAGTCGTTTCATGGAAACAGATTTTGTAAGTGAGTATTTACTTACAAATATAGCAAGTTTTGACCGGTTCAAAATATGACGATAGTCAATAAATTCGGATTTTATGTTTTGTTGAGGACGATACATTTCAGGGCGCCCCGGCAATCGCGTTCGGTGCCCCGCCGGCGGGCGGATGCCCGCTGCGGATGGCCGGATGTTGAACCGGATTTTCGTCGCCCCGCCCCGCGGCTTCGCCGCGGGGCGGGGATTTTCGCTTGATTTTCAAACATTTACTTCCGGCCATCCGCCCGGCGCGCTGATACGCGCCGCGGCGGGGCAACGGCCGCCGCTTCGCGACGACGGAGCGCTTCCCGCACTCGTTCATGTAGTAGCGCCGCTTTGCGCCGCAGCACATTCACGAGGCGGGACCGGTTTGCAAGCGTTACTTGCAAGACCGGCTTGCGCCGGCCGTTCCTCACGCGTTGCCGTCGCGTGCTCCGCTATTATCTTGCCCTCCATCCGGCGGTTTTTGTAAGGCCGGCGCCGTGGTCTCTTGCGCTGCGAGCCCCCGCCGCCGGCACAAAAACTTTCACCGGCTGCCGGGCAAGGATACCGCTGCGCCCGCTGGCGCGGGATATGACAGGAAATAAGGAAATTTTTTATTATTTTTGGAGAGGAAAAACAAAAAAAGTAACTATACACAACAAAATAAGGGAAATAAAACAACAAAATTGTTGCATAAATGAAAAATATAGGTAACTTTGTAATGTATACAATCGTTGGCGGTAATTAAAAGAAATTAAAAAATAAATGAGTAAAAAAATATCAATTAGTGAAGTCATAAATGCTTTTACACCAGCACAAGAAATAAGTGATGCAAAAAAATTTGCTGGGAGAACTGAATATGTAAATGATGCATTTATTGGATTAATTACGAAAGGTTCAAACATTGCAATTGTAGGTGGCCGCGGTATAGGGAAAAGTTCTCTAGCAAGACAAATAATTAATCTTTCCGAAGGAGATAATTCATTATTAGAAAAATTAAATATTCCTTTTGATGAAAAGTTGGATTTTTTGACTATTTATTTAGCTTGTGGCAATAGTGTGAAAACAATATCTGACCTTATAATAAGGTTATTAACAACAAAAGATTGTTTGTATGATTGGATTTATGATATTCCAAATGCATATAAAGAATTAGGGAAAATACAAGGTGGATTTGATGTTAAAATAGCAAAATTAAGTTCAGAAATTGTTGACGAAACTCAATACTCAAAGGCAATCCAAGTTCACGAGATTGATGTTGTTTTTCAAAATGTCTTGAGTGAAATTTTAAAAACTAAAGTTGCAAAAGATGGAATACTAATAGTAATTGATGAATTTGATCAAATAGAAGATCCTTCTGGTTTTGCAAAACTCTTAAAATCACTAGCAACAAATGTGCCTGGTGTCAAATTTTGCATTGTTGGAGTTGCACAAGATATACAAAACTTAATGAAGGAACACGAAAGTTCGGATAGATTATTTGCTGGTAGTGTTTTAAATCTACCACCTATGAAGCCTAATGAACTCAATGAAATAATTGATACAGCAGAAAATTCAATTAACGGTTTTATTAAATTTAACAAAAGTGCTCGTGATAAGTTAATTTCATTAGCAAATGGACATCCTTATATAATACATTTAATAGGTAAAGAAGCATTAAAAACTGCATATAATGAAGGTATCTATGAGATAGATGAAGAATATATTTTAAAAACATTGAAAGATATCGCAGAAAAAGAAGCTGACCCTGTATTAGAAGGTAGATACAAGAAAGCAGTAGCTTCATCTCATCAGCGTGAAGCTGTATTAAAATCATTAGCGGAAGTAATTCAAAAAGATGGAGAGATTTCAACAAGAGATGCATATAAAATAGCTATAGATTATGATGTCGATAATCCAAGTCAGTATGTAGGACATTTAGTGTCTAATGATTATGGAGCTGAAATAGTAAAAATACGAGAACGATATTACAGGTTTAAAGATAGCCTTTTCGCTACTTATGTAAAAGCAAGACCCTGGCTAACAAAAAAAGAATAACTACCGCTAACATTGTGTATAAGTAATGGCGGGCGAAGTGCTAAAAATGAAATAAATATGAATAAAATAAACGGTAGTGCAAAAATGAAAGTAAGTGCAGAAAATCCCGCCACTATTTATACACATAACCGTTAGGCCTTATTTAAAAACTATACATTATGAAAGCTATTAAACAATGTGAGAAATTATTAATTTTTGTTTTAATTATTGCCTTGATTCATTCATGTAAACCTGATAATGAATACAAATATTTTACGGGTAAGTTTCCTGATACACCTACAAATCTTACAGATTTTAATACAAGGTATGACGATTATAACGCTACTGCACCAAGTTTAGGAGAAACTTTTCCGTTATGTTTTTCTACTAACAGGAACAGTGCCGGGAATAATTATGATATTTTATACAAACTTATGACAATAGATTTTTCTAAAACGACTGGTATTTTAAAAATTTATAATAACACAAACGAAGATTTGGATGTAGCTGTTGAAAACAACAATATAAATAATGCACTAATAAAAATAAATACAACAGCCAATGAATTCGGACCATATCTAATACCAAAAGGAAGAAAACAAAGTGGAACGGATGTAAATAACCGATATGAAACATATATTTTTTTGTATTCAAGTGGAATTGAGGGGAACCAAAACATAATGTTTACACATAATCTTGATAATGAAAATTATACAACCCCACAAAAAGTCAATTTTATTAATTCTGAATTTGATGATGCCTATCCGACTTTTAATAAGGATACTTCAAGAATTTACTTTACCTCTAATCGTGAAGGTTCTTATAACATATATTATAATGAAACAGATAAAACAAAAGATATTCTTGACATATTAAATAATACTAATTCAAATCCTATTAAAGATACAATTTTATCATCAAATTATGACGATAAATGCCCTTTTATCCTTGGTGATTTTATGGTCTTTGCATCTAATAGAGAGGGGGGTTACGGTGGATTTGACTTATATTATTCAGTAAAAGTTAATGGAAGTTGGACAACCCCTGTAAATTTTGGCAATAAAATTAATACACAATATGATGAGTATCGACCTATTATAAGAAGAGAATATGATTTTAGTAATGACTTAATGATTTTTTCTTCAAATAGACCGGGAGGGAAAGGTGATTTTGATTTATATTATGTTGGGATAAAAAAAATTGATTAATAACAAAGCAAAAAAATATAGTGCATTTGGCAGATGGTGTTAATAATGAATAGGATAGCAATAAATATACATAGTGAAAACCCCAAAATTTGGAGCGTTGAAGTGCCAAACGCACCATATTTAAACCGTTCAGTCACCTTCGCCCTTCGGGCGACCAAAATCCCTAGGTTTCGCCTTCGGCAAAACTCCCGGTATTTTGGGAAATGTGCCTGAACGACCCGCTAAACCAAATTGCTTTTTTCGTATCTTTGATAAACGGCTTGCGCCCGAAGGACGGCATCGAACAAAACGTGCCGGAACATATGCTAAAAGCAATTTGGTCCCGCCCTTGCGGGCTTTACTTCTGATGAGCGCGAGCGCTCACAGAACCGCCCTCAGTGCGGAACTGCGTTCAGCGGGTCGTTGTGCTTAATGTAGGACAAATAACACCATTATTTTGACATATGCACTAATTTTCATACTTTTGGGACATATTTAAACTATATGGGATAAAATGGGACATATAGAGAAACTAAAAAAATTGCCTCCTGAAAGAGAAAAAGTTGAAACTGTTGAAATACTTAGACAGTTAAGTAAAACAGCTCAATCTCTTGGCGAATTAAAAGGAATAGCAAAAACAATTCCAAATCAAGCAATGTTGGTAAATGCAGTTGTATTGCAAGAAGCAAAAGATAGTTCGGAAATTGAAAATATCATCACTACGCAAGATGAATTATATAAAGCTCTCGCATCACAAAGAAAACAACCGGCACAAGTAAAAGAAGTAATTAATTACAGAAAAGCAATTTTTACCGGATTTGATTTGATAAAACGACAAGGATTTTTAAGACTAAAAGACATTGCATAAGAAGGTGTATAAGTAATGGCGGGCAAAGTGCTAACAATGAACAAATTATGAGTAAAATCAACATTAGTTCAATAATGAACAAAAGTGCGAAAAAACCCGCCATTACTCATACACTAACCGTTCAGTCGCATTTTCCACTTCTTTTATTTTCGCAATCAATCGCGGAAATACGGCTGTTTGAGCAGGAGTAGCATATAAGCCGTTTTTGCTTGGAACAGAGGAAACGGGAGCATATTTTATAAAAGCCACTTCGGTGTAGTATAGCTTTGCCGCCCGCCCGGAGTTCGCCTTCTACTGTATAACAACCGGCCTACAATGTTTGCAGTAGGAGAACGCAAATCGGAAATCTTAAATCGATTATTCGGTGTTCCATATTCAAGCGCGATTTATCGCGCGTTAAGAAGCGCCAGGGATGGGAGCGGTTATGCGGCGAAGGGTAGGCATCGCTTCAAGCATGAAATTATCACACCAAGTTTTGTTCTTTTTGCCGATAACGGCATTGACAATCCTTGCCATAGCTACGGCTATGCCTTCGGATTGCCGGCTTTGTTCTCGACAAAAATAACTGCAACTTTTCCAATACTTTATGCTTGAAGCGATGCCGGCGCGGCTTGGTTTGCTGCCGGCGAGCAGGCTCCGAGGAACCGAGGAGACACCGCAGCCGGCCCTTAGCAAACCGCCGCGACCCGAGCCGCATTTGAGCGGACAGCCCGACGGCGCCACGTGAGTGGCGGCAGGCGGGAGGGCGCTCTGTCGTCCCGAAGCGCCTGCCGATGCGCCGTAGGCGCCACGAACGTGTGCGGCGGGGCGCCCGAAAAAAAAATAAACCTAAACCGCATCATGCATAGTTTTTCCAAGGCGGGAAGTGGCTTTTATTAAATCCATTTGTCGTATTTTTGCCGCAAAAGCCAAACCTTTTATGCTCAAAGTCAATAATCTTTCCATCCAATTCGGCAAGCGTGTCCTGTTTGACGAAGTAAACGCCCAATTTACCAAAGGTAATTGCTACGGCATCATCGGGGCCAACGGCGCCGGAAAATCCACTTTTCTTAAAATTCTGGCAGGGGAGTTGGATCCCACCACGGGCCATGTGGAACTGGAAAAAGGAAAGCGTATGTCGGTGCTGGAACAAGACCACCACAAATACGACGACTATACCGTGCTGGACACCGTGATTATGGGCAACCGCGAACTCTACAACATCATGAAGGAAATGGATGCCCTGTATGCCAAGGAAGATTTCGACGACAAAGATGCCGAACGCGTGGGCGAACTCCAAGTGCGCTTCGAAGAAATGGGCGGTTGGAATGCCGAAGCCGAAGCCGCGGCCCTGCTGTCGAACCTGGGCGTTTCGGAAGATTTGCACTATGTGAAAATGAAAGATTTGGAACCCAAAGTCAAAGTGCGTGTGCTGCTGGCCCAAGCCCTTTTCGGCAATCCCGATGTTTTGATTTTGGACGAGCCCACCAACGACTTGGACTTTGAAACCGTGGCCTGGCTCGAAGACTTTTTGGCCAATTACGAAAACACGGTCATCGTGGTGTCACACGACCGGCACTTTCTGGATGCCGTGTGCACGCACATTGTGGACATCGACTATGGCAAACTGAATTTCTATACGGGAAATTATTCCTTCTGGTATGAATCCAGCCAATTGGCGGCGCGTCAACGGGCCCAGCAAAACAAAAAACTGGAAGAAAAACGCAAGGAACTGGAAGAATTTATCCGGCGTTTTTCGGCCAACGTGGCCAAATCCAAGCAAGCCACCGCCC
>JALVVJ010000134.1 GCA_027023475.1 Flavobacteriales bacterium | reverse complement strand
GACGTGGCCCCACAGGTTATCGGCCAACCATCCGCCCAGCATGGGCAAAAAATACACCAGCATCACATACCATCCGTAAAGGGCGTAGGCCCGCGTGCGCTCCCATTCCCAGCCGCCGTCCAGCATTTGGGCCGTCAGGAAAAGGATGAGCAACGCCCGCATCCCGTAGTAGGAAAAACGCTCCCACATTTCGGTAAAAAACAACACAAAAAGTCCGACGGGATGACCCAGTATTTGTTGGTCGAAAAAAGTTTGTTTTCCGGCTTGATTCATGGTTCGATTGCTTTGCCGGTAAAAATAAGTCTAATTTTTCACTTGACAAGCCGTTTTATTTTTTGGGCGCCTGGCCGCTCTCATTCTTGCAAGCCGCCGGCTTTCGCCTACGGCTCATCCGGCGGCGCAATCATGAGGCGGCCACCGCGTGCTCCGCTATTATCTTGCTTGCATCCGGCGGTTTTTGTAGGGCCGGCGCCGTGGTCTTCTTGTCGGAGCGGCGAAGCCCCCGCCGCCGGCACAAAAACATTCGCCGGCTGCCGCGCAAGGATACCGCTACGCCCGCTGGCGCGGAGAAAGGCCGGCGGAGCCGGCCTTAAATGTTTGCAGTAGGAGAATGCAAATCACAAATCGCTGTTCGATTGTTCGGTGTTCATCATTCGAGGGCGGCCTGCCGCCCGAGACAAAGCGCCAGGGATGGGAGCGGTTATGCGCAGGCGGCGCGCCGCAGGCCTGCCGTGGCGGCGGGGCGACCAGCAGGAAGCCACGTCCGCCACGCTTGCAGGGCAAGAGCGGGCCGCCTGCGCATTTGAGCGGACAGCCCGGCGGCTGGCGTTGGCGTTGCAGCAAGCACAAAATATACACACCAAGTTTTGTTCTTTTTGCCGATAACGGCATTGGCAACCCTCGCCATAGCTACGGCTATGCCTTCGGATTGCCGGCTTTGTTCTCGACAAAAATAACTGCAACTTTTCCGACATTTTACGCTTGCTGCAACGCCGTGAGGAACGGCCGGCGTGAGCGTGCTCCGTCATCGCGAAACGACGGCTGAGGCGCCGCCGCGGCGCGCACCAGCGCGCCGGGCGGATGGCCGGACGTAAACATTTAAAAATCAACAAATGCCGCGGGGCCGGGGCGACGATATATCCATTCCAACGTCCGGCCATCCGCCGGCGGGCTTCGCCCGCCGGCGGCGCCCCGAACGCCGGCAGCCGGGCGCCCTAAAATAATTATTATTCCTTCGGCATTAGACGCGTATGGTATCTTGCGCGGGTTTTGATGCGTTTTAAGCTGAACATATCGGGAAAGACCTTGCCATCCACATAGGCCCGGGCTTGATCCAAATAATGTGGCGAAGCCGGCAATCCACTTTCGCCCGCCGGCAAAATGGAATACGAAGCATCCCAATCGGCCGTGTTGAATATGTGCTTTTCCGAGGCCCCGAAATCGGCAACATAAGGTTTGGCCAATGAAAAACTGAACGGATTAACGGTGTTCACTGCACCCGGCGCCGGATAATCGGCATTGAGTCCGAAAATCTTGTCCAACAATTTGACCTTGCCCAAAGGATGCTCCAAATGATAGATATGTGCCGTTCCCCAAGTTTTGTCCCGGGTTCCATACCGCGCCTTCAAACTGTCGATGGCCTCGCTAAACGATTGGCGCAATAAACCCGAAAAAGTCTCTTTGGTCGCAGTGTTCCTGTTATCGACCCAAACGCTTGAAGTGTCGCGGAAAACATTGTCGGTCAGGTATTTATTCATCAAAAACGAAGCATAAAATTCGGGAAATAAATCCTTGCCCAACTCATCGGCGGCCATATTGCGGACAAATTGCCGCAGGGTTTCTTCGAACAACAGGGGCGCTTGGGCATCGCGGCGGTAATCGCCGTCCCAAGTCGCAAGCGCTGCGGCGGCTTTTTCGAGTTCGTCTTTTCCGAAACTTCCGGGCTTTAAAACCTTGCGCATAAGCGGCAAAAAGCGTTGGGCGCGGACGGATTTATGGTCGTTGAGCATACGCCGGAAATCTTCGGTCGATAGTTTCTCCTTACTTTCGAGCATTTGCCGGATGCGAATGATACGGTAAGGCAAATCATACCATTCGGAAATGTATAAACTATCGGCAAAGGTTTTGTTGTTGGCCGAGGAAATATATCCGCGTTCGGGATTGAATTCGTAAGGTAATTTTTCGAACGGAACAAAACCCTGCCAGTCGTAGGCCGTAGTGTCGCCGGGATAAAACATAAAGCCGGGCGCCTTGCGCACGGGGACATGACCGGTGCATTGGAGCCCGATATTGCCTTGGATGTCTGCATAGGCAATGTTTTGGCTTACGGCCATAAATCCACGGGCGGCCCGTCGGAATTCTTCCCAATTCCGGGCCGTGTCAAAACCGTAAAGCGCTTCAATGGCATGGTCTTCTTCGTTACCAATCCAACGCATGGACACGGGCTGAACATCCACCGTTCCCAAACGGGTCATTACGGGACCACGATGGGTATAATACATGGGCACAATTAAGGGCTCGTCCCGTCCTTTGACACGAATGGTCTCTTTGACCACTTTCAAGGGCTTCCAGGCGCCGTCCAACTTGTAACGCATCTTCACCGTATCGATGGTTTCGACATAGAAATCGGCCCCGTCGAGCATCACATTGGTCATGCCCCAAGCAATATGTTCGTTATGTCCGGCCACCACAAAAGGAGAACCGGGTAGCAATACACCCGTTACGTTCAACTTACCCGGTACGATTTGATGCGCCCGCCACCAAATACCCGGCAGGCCCAGGTGCAAGTGCATATCGTTGGAAAAAATGGGTTTACCGGTAATGGATTTTTTTCCGGCCACCGCCCAATTGTTGCTTCCGTTGGAAAGTTCCGGTGCTACGCTGCGGATAAACGCCACAGCTTGCAACAATGCCGTATCGGGTTTTGTTTGCTTGGGAATGCTCCTGTAAACCAACACTTTATTGGCATCCCAATCGGGAAGAAAATCCTTTAAATATTCATTTCCAAGGCGTTGATTGATCAGCGTTGCCAAGGCCTCGCTTTTGTAACCCAATTCGAGCATCCACGACATATAGCCCACCAAATTTACGGAATGTTGCGGTTTCCATGGTTCGGGTTTGTAATTCAAAATTCGAAATTCCACGGGCAAATCATCGCCACGTTCGTGCAGGTAGGCATTAACTCCGTCGGCATACCATTGAATGCGGTTTTTGATGCTGTCGTTCATGGCCGCCCACCAACGAGCTGATGTTTGCGGAATGCGCAGTTTGCGTAGCAATTTATCGGCTTCCACGGCTTTGTCGCCGAAAATCTCCGACAGGCGCCCTTGGGTTACGCGCCGCACCAGATCCATTTGCCACATACGGTCCTGGGCTTCCAAATATCCCGTTGCCATATATAAGTCGTGTTCGTTTCGGGCGATAATATGCGGAACGCCCAAGCTGTCGCGGTAAACTTCCACCGGTGCACGAAGGCCGGGGAGGGAAACATTGGCCGAATAATCGGGCAAGGCAGCTTTGCGAATATGATTGACGTAAAAATATCCGCCTATTAGCAACAAAAAAACAATAACCAATAACGCTTTAAAGAATTTTTTTATCATAACGGGTATTTTGAGTAAAGATAATGAAAAGCTTCAAATTTGTGTGACGAAATAAATAAAAAACCCCCGCACAAAAAGCGAGGGTTTATTAATGATCATTTTCCTAATTAAACCGTAGCGGATTGCTTACGCAAATAATTGAGTGCACTTCCGGCCTTGAACCATTCGATTTGTTCGGCGTTGTAGGTGTGATTCACTTGGATAATATCGACACTGTCATCGGGGTGGACGATTTCCACGGTCAAGGGTTTGCCGGGAGCAAATTCGTTCAAATCCACAAAGTTGAAGCGGTCGTCTTCTTGGATTTTATCGTAATCCGCTTCATTGGCAAAGGTAAGGGCCAGCATACCTTGTTTTTTGAGGTTGGTTTCGTGGATGCGCGCAAAGGATTTGACAATCACGGCAATCACACCCAAATGTCGTGGTTCCATAGCCGCGTGTTCGCGCGACGAACCTTCACCGTAGTTGTGGTCGCCCACAATAACGCTTTGTAGTTTGGCTTCTTTGAGGTCGCGAGCCACTTTGGAAACCTTTTCATACTTGCCGGTCAGCGGATTTTTGGTTTCGCCGGCTTTACCCGTAAAAGCATTTACGCCTCCCGAAAGCATGTTGTTGGAAATATTATCCAAATGGCCGCGGTATTTGAGCCAGGGGCCGGCAGGCGAAATATGGTCGGTGGTGCACTTGCCTTTGACTTTGATGAGCAAGGGGGCATTGTAGATATTATCCCCGTTCCAGGCAGGGAAAGGTGTGAGCAATTGCAAGCGTTCGCTATCGGGTTTTACAATAATTTCGACTCCTGAACCGTCGGCCATGGGGGGAATAAATCCGGGATCATCGGTTTCGAATCCACGCGGAGGCAATTCCATACCCGTAGGTTCGTCAAAGCGAACGGTTTCACCTTGTTCGTTGGTCAAGGTATCGGTGCGCGGGTCGAAATCCAAGCGGCCGGAGATGGCCAAGGCCATGACCATTTCGGGCGATGCCACGAAAGCGTGGGTGTTGGGGTTGCCGTCGTTTCGTTTTACGAAGTTACGGTTGAACGAATGCACAATGGTATTGCGGTGTTGGTCGGCCACGTCGTCGCGGCGCCATTGTCCGATACAAGGGCCGCAAGCATTGGTGAAAATCGTAGCGCCCAATTTTTCGAACACTTCCAGGATGCCGTCGCGTTCGGCCGTATAGCGCACTTGTTCGGAGCCGGGGTTGATGCCCAATTTGGCTTTGGGTTTTAAACCTTTTTCCAAGGCCTGTTTGGCCACCGATGCGGCACGGGAAAGGTCTTCATAGGAGGAGTTGGTGCAAGAACCGATAAGCCCCCACTCCACTTCCAAGGGCCAATCGTTGGCCGGTGCTTCTTGTTTCATGCGGCTAACGGGCGTTTCGCGGTCGGGTGTGAAGGGGCCGTTGAGCCGCGGTTCCAATTCGTCCAGATTGATTTCGATAACTTGATCGTAGTATTTTTCGGGATTTTCGTAAACTTCGGGGTCGGCTTGGAGGCAGGACTTAATGCCGTTGGCCATATCGGCCACTTCGTCGCGGCCGGTGGCACGCAAATAGCGTTCCATGGCTTCGTCGTAGGCGAAGTTGGAAGTGGTGGCGCCCACTTCGGCGCCCATATTACAAATGGTACCTTTTCCGGTGGCCGAAATACTATGCGCTCCCGGCCCGAAATATTCGATGATGGCGCCGGTTCCACCCTTGACGGTCAGGATGCCGGCCACACGGAGAATCACATCTTTGGGCGAAGCCCAACCGCTGAGTTTTCCGGTCAGTTTAACACCGATGAGTTTGGGCCATTTGAGTTCCCAAGGCATTCCGGCCATGGCATCCACTGCATCGGCGCCGCCTACACCGATGGCCACCATGCCCAAACCGCCGGCATTGGGCGTATGGGAATCGGTTCCGATCATCATACCGCCGGGGAAGGCATAATTTTCCAAAACCACTTGGTGAATAATTCCTGCTCCGGGTTTCCAAAAACCGATGCCATATTTGCGCGAAGCGCTTTCCAGGAAATTATAGACTTCGTTGTTGCGGTTGATGGCTTCTTGGAGGTCTTTGCCGGCGCCCATATAGGCCTGAATCAAGTGGTCGAGGTGGACGGTGGAAGGTACAGCCACCTTGTCGCGTCCGGCCATCATAAATTGAAGCAGGGCCATTTGGGCCGTGGCATCTTGCATGGCCACGCGGTCCACTTTGAATTTTACGTAATCTTTGGCACGCTCATAGGCCCGATCGGGCATGCCTTGCCAAAGGTGGCTATACAATATTTTTTCGGAAAGCGTCAACGGCCGTCCTACAATTTTGCGTGCACGCTCCACCCGCTCGGGAATGGTGGCGTACACCCGTTTGATCATATCAAGGTCTTTTACCATGGTTTCGCTTTTGTTGGTTCGCATACAAATTTAAACATTTTCCACCGGACGGGCTAATTTTTTTGCCGTTGTTCAAAGCATTTAAAAAAATACCTATCGATATTTTTTAATATCCAAAAATCCTCTTGAATTTTTGATAATTTCAAAATAGCAGTGATAAAATATTTCAACCTACCGAATGAATCCGTCCGGTTCGACCTTGGCAATGGAAGACATTATTCCTCACCTTCGTGGTAATGACCGTGATGATGGTCGTGATCGTGGTCATGGTGGTGGTGGTGGTGATGCTCCCGCGGGTCTAAGGCCTGCAAACGACCTTGTAGCAGTTTGTCGATAGCTTCGTCGGCATGTTTTTCGGCAATCATATAGGCCCTTTTGCCCACACTGAACAGTTTTTGGATAGCACCGGGGCCGATGCTACCGGACAGAATGATTTCCACATCCTGCAAGGGATGACCGGTGAAATCGATTACCGGTCGATGCAGCATGTTGTGCAAAGTTTGCTCTTTGCCCACCTGCACGGTTTCCAGGCCTGTAATTTTGTCCTCGGTTATTTCATAGATTTTAAAAAATAATGCGTGTCCGGCATGTCCAGCAATACGATCGCCGGATTTTCCGGTAGTAACGGCCACTTTTATTTTGCGTTCGCTCATATTATTTCCGATTTAATTTTTTCAAAGTTAGCAATAAAAAAACGGCAGGCCAAAGCGGTCTGCCGTAGATTATTGTGGAAATGATTATTCGGGAATGGGAAAACCCATAGCGTCCAGCACTTTCAGGTTTTTGGCGATTTGTTCATCGGTTACCTGATAGTTATGAATATGGTTGCCCAAGTATTGCTCGTAGGCGCCCAGGTCGATATGGCCGTGTCCCGAAAGGTTGAACAAAATGGTGGTTTCGCGTCCTTCTTCCTTGGCTTTCAGTGCCTCACGGACGGTTTGTGCAACGGCATGGGTGGATTCCGGCGCGGGAATGATACCCTCGGTGCGGGCGAACAACACGCCGGCTTGGAAACTTTCCAATTGGGGCACGGCCGATGCTTCGATAAGTCCGTCGCGGAGCAATTGGCTCACAATGGCCCCGGCTCCGTGGTAACGCAATCCGCCTGCATGTATGGCCGGTGGCATAAAATTGTGCCCCAGCGTAAACATGGGAATAAGCGGCGTCAGGCCCACCGTGTCGCCGAAATCGTAACGGAACTGGCCGCGGGTGAGTTTGGGGCATGAATCGGGTTCCACGGCAATGACGCGAATTTCTTTGCCATCCACAATTTTGTCGCGCACAAAGGGGAAGGAAATGCCGGCAAAATTGGAACCGCCGCCAAAGCAGCCAATGACCGTGTCGGGGTAGGCATCGGCCATTTCCATTTGCTCCTTGGCTTCCAAACCGATAACCGTTTGATGCAAAAGCACATGATTGAGCACCGAACCCAGGGAATATTTGGTGCCCGGATCTTTGACGGCCATTTCGATGGCTTCGGAAATGGCGATACCCAAACTACCGGGGTTTTCCGGGTCTTCGGCCAAGATTTTACGGCCGGTTTCGGTGAGTTGCGAAGGTGAAGGCGTTACTTTTCCGTTCCAAATGTTCATCATGGTTTTGCGATAGGGTTTTTGGTTGTAGCTCACCTTGACCATAAACACTTGCAAGTCGATGCCGAACAATTGGGTGGCATAGCTCAACGCACTGCCCCACTGGCCGGCGCCGGTTTCGGTGGTGATGCGTTTAACACCTTCCTGCGCGTTATAAAAGGCCTGGGCCACCGCCGTATTGGGTTTATGCGACCCGGCCGGACTCACGCCTTCGTATTTATAATAGATTTTGGCCGGTGTGTCCAGGGCTTTTTCCAGTTCGTAAGCCCTAATGAGCGGACTGGGACGCCAGATGCGGTAAATATCGCGCACGGGTTCGGGAATTTCCACATAGCGTTCGGCGGTTACTTCCTGCTTGATGAGTTCCATGGGAAAAAGCGGTGCCAAATCATCGGGACCGACGGGCTTTTTGGTGGCCGGATGCAGGGGCGGCAAGGGCTTGTTGGGCATGTCGGCCACCAGGTTATACCAGGCCTTGGGCAACCGGTCTTCGGGGAGATAAATCTTTTTGGGGTGTTTTTTTGTGTTCATAAGCGTTTGTTTTTATGGGTTAGTTGTTTTTTGGCTGTATGAAAAAAGGCGGCCCGTTGCGGGTCGCCTTCAATAATTTTCAGGATACGACAAACCGGTTACGGGCAAAGGGAATTTTCCGTTTGCCACCACCAAGCTTGTGCGTTATTGCGAAGTGTATGCTTCATCCGGTTGTTTCTACACTGCAATGATAAAAAGATTTTTTTGAACGGCAAAGCGCGGGTTTTCAAGGCATGGGTTTAACCTTGTTATAAGGAAATAAATCGCGCCAGGGATGGGAGCGGAAAGCAGGAGACACCGACGGGGCGAGATATTTCTTTTTTTTAACCACAGAGGACACAGAGTGAGGCACAGAGTGGCACAGAGTGGCACAGAGGTTTTCTTAATGCCGGTGGATGAGTGCTTCGACGGCAGCTTGTCCCGAACCGAATGTCGGGAAGAAATCTAATCAACTGCTATATCCGTGAAAAGATTTCTCCTTACTACGTTCGTCGAAATGAACTGTGTTATTTTCCAAATTTTATTTATTGAATTTTATCATTTAGCTTTTTGATAAGTGTTAAAAGGGGTTGGTTCATGATTTGGATCATAAGGTCTTCCACTTTTCACTAT
>JALVVJ010000133.1 GCA_027023475.1 Flavobacteriales bacterium | reverse complement strand
TGAAAGCACTACATTTATTTGCAACGTTCATCCTGCTTGTTGTTTTACAAGCATGTGGTTCGGGTTATAGGAGCCATACGATTCCTTCACCCGGATTGCAAAAAAAAGGCGGCCTTTCCCTCAGCGGCCAAATCGGTAGTGGGGGATTGAGCTTTCAAAGCGCCATAGCCCCGGCCAAACATTTGGGTATCATGCTCAATGCTTCTTTGTTCCAACAAGGAGATTTTATCTTCGACAGCGACAGAGAAAGCGGTAATATGCTTGAATTCGGAGCGGGCTATTTTAAACAACAAAACAAACACATGTATTGGTCCACCTATGCCGGTATAGGGAGCGGGTCTTACTATCACAGCCATAAAGATCCGGGCGAAGCCCGTTATTACGGCAGTGTCAACACCTTGCAATTTTTTGTACAACCATCGGCCGGACTTCGCTATCGTCATATAGAAGGAGATTTGACCTTGCGCCTGTCGGCTATGCGGATTAAAGGTTCAAGCAGGGACATTATAATAAACCGTTTTTACCCACTCATCGATCCTGCCTTAACCCTCCGGGTGGGCGGAAAAATCAAGTTTGTAGCCCAATTCGGCACATCCTTTTACTTGAATCAAGCGTCCTTTGTTACACCATCCGGGTCACTCGGACTGCAAGTCAGGGTTGGGCCTAAATAAAAAATAGATTCGTTATTGTTTATCCAACACCAGATCCACCCGGATACGAACCGAATCGGTAACCGTCCAGCCGTTTTCGTCGTCCGCTACGGGTAAAGAAGGCGAAAGCCGATAAACGCCCCAATCGGTGCGGTCGATGTAAAACGGCTTGGATTTTAAATGCAAAACTCCTTTGTGATAATCCATTTTTCCGTCGAACTCCACACAATTGGTTATGCCGTGGAATAGCAAATCGCCCGTCATGCGGAAAGTACTGTCATCGACGGGCCGGGCATCGTAGAGCCAAAAAACGGCTTGGGGATATTTGTCGATTTCAAAAAATTCGTTCTTCAAAGTGTTTTCCAAAATCATTTTGGCCGTGCCATATTTGGCCGAATCCAAATCCTTGACTTCGAACAACGACAGGTCGAAATCGAATTTACCCGTAATGTCTCCGTTTTTTCGGATATGCAAAAATCCTTTTTTAAAGGGTAAAATCCCGTTATGCTTGTCGCATTTCCAATAAACCTCGCTTTTGCCCGTATCCAACCGGTAGGTTCCGGCGGGCGGAAATTGAAGCGCCATCCAAAACACCAATAAAGTAATAATCACAATACTAGCCCCAGCAAACTTTGTTTTCATCGTCCTTGTAAATGTTGTTTCAAATCCTGCCAAATTCCTGTTACCAAACTGTCTTTGTCCATCATTTTGAGCACTTCGGGTGGGATGTTCCGGGCGCCTTTAACGCTTGTTTTGTCAAAAAACGAACCGAAAAAATTAGCACCATACAAATCCGCCCCCGAAAAATCGGCCCCCATCAAACGGGCGCCCTGGAAATTGGCATGGCGCAGTTTGGCTCCGCGAAAACTCACTTTTTCCAATCCGCCACCTGTAAAATCGGCATAGGAAAAATCCGTGCCGTCCATAATGGATTCCTTTAACACAGCCCGTATCAAACGGGCTTTCACGCCACGCGATCCCGTAAAATTGGCATGCAGAAATTCGGCATCCTTCATCAAGGCATTGGAAAAATCGCATCCGCGCATCATGGTGCCGTGCCCTTCCATACCAAACATGTTCGCTCCACGGAAAGTGGAACTGTCCAAAATCACATTGTTCACCTTTACATGAAAAAGTTTGGCTTGGTCGAAATTACACTTCATCATCACCGACCCGTCGAACACCGTCCAACGGATATCCGAAACCCGGAAATCGGAGCCCGAAAAATTGTTGTTGGGGCACTTGGCCGAACGCATGGTGGCACCGCGCATATCCAAAAAACGCAAATCGCGG
>JALVVJ010000132.1:4790-8788 GCA_027023475.1 Flavobacteriales bacterium | reverse complement strand
GCGATTCGCTCAGCTGGTTCAGCGCATCCCGACTTTCAATCGGGAGGGCCACTGGTCAAAATAATAAGGGCGATTAGCTCAGTTGGTTCAGAGCGCCTGCCTTACAAGCAGGAAGTCACTGGTTCGAATCCAGTATCGCCCACTTTGTGGAATAAAGCCGCGGGATGATTCTTTCATTTCGCGGTTTTTTGTTTCCCGTATTCATCGATTATTTTGTCCAAAATACCGAACAGTTCTTCCGCATTGTCGGCTTGCACCAATTGCATCCGCCAAGGTTTAAAGTTGGGCAGTCCTTTAAAATATTTGGCATAATGCCGGCGGGCTTCCAAAATGGCCAGTCGTTCGCCCTTCCACCTGATGGCGTCGGTCAAATATTCTTTAACGGTGGAGACGATTTCCGCCACACCGGGGCGGGGTAAAAGTTCGCCTGTGTTCAAATAATGCCGCATTTGACCGAAAATCCAAGGATTACCTATGGCGCCACGTCCTATCATAGCACCGTCCAGCTTGTAATGGTCGCGAATAAGGGCGGCCTTTTGCGGTGTGTCGATATCGCCGTTGGCCACCACGGGAATTTCCATACCGGGATATCGTTTCACGGCGGCTATGGCATCCCAATCGGCCGTGCCGCCATACATTTGTTTACGTGTGCGGCCATGAATAAAAATAGCTTTTATGCCTGCATCTTGCATACGCAAGGCCACATCAACGATATTAATGGAATTTTCGTCCCAACCCAAGCGGGTTTTTACCGTTACGGGTAATCCGGTGTGCCGGACAATTTCGGCCGTAAATCGTTGCATGCGTTCAGGGTCTTTGAGGAAAGCCGCACCGGCGCCTTTATTAACAACCTTTTTGACGGGACAGCCATAGTTAATATCCACCACATCGGGTTCCACTTTTTCGATGATGCGCAGCGAGGCCAACATATTTTCCAAATTGTGCCCGAAAATTTGGATGGCCACCGGTCGTTCTTCGGGATAAATGTCTAATTTTTTCACCGATTTATAAGCATCGCGAATAAGCCCTTCGGTGCTAATAAACTCAGTAACCACCATATCGGCACCGTGTTTCCGGCATAATTTCCTGAATGGCGGATCGCTGACATCTTCCATAGGTGCCAAAAACAGTGGAAAATCTCCCAAGTCCAAATGTCCGATTTTCATAAAAACAAAATTGCGGAATTTTTTGCGTCAAAAAAACCGCTCCCGTAAATGGAAGCGGTTTTATACCAATAATGCGGAAACTATTATTTTTTGAACAAGAGGGAGAAGTAGAAAATTTGACCCACTTTTCCCGTTCCGGGAGCCACAATATATTCGGGACCAAAAATATTACTACCGCCCACTTTGGCCATCAGGTTATATTTGGGGATGCGGTAGCTGACCATAGCATCGAAGGTTTGATGTTGCGGAACAATAGCATCGGCAAAGCTGGATTCCCATAGGAATTTATCCATGTATTTATATGCCAAACTAAATCCCACATTGTCGAAAATATTCCGGTGAGACAAAACAATTTTTACCGTATTTTCGGGGGTATTGAAATAGGTTTTCATATCGGGGTTTGAACTACGATCCACGTCCATTTTGGCATAATCATAGATTAATGTCAGTTTCAAACCGTTTTCATAATGCTTGGTCAAGGCCATGTCAAAACCATAAGAAGTGATGGGAATATCGCTATTGGTAAACACACCCACGGGTTTATAGGCACCCACAGCCACACCGTTCACGGCCGAGCCATCATTTACACTACCATAGGATTTGGGAACGGCGATGACCACTTGTTCCATAATAAAATCCTTATAAAAGTTTTTGTAACCCACCAGGTCGGCACTCCAACCCATGCCCAACTCGCCACGATAGCCTATTTCGAACGATTCGATTTTTTCGGGCCCGATAGGACGGATTTTGGCTGCTTCCAATTGCGTAGGGTCGTGCGAAACGGCAAAATTCATAAACGAATTCAAGGTGTAGGAATTGGTGTAGGCGTCGGTGCCCGTCAAAACATATTGATTCATCAAGGCATCGGTGCCGGTTTCCTTATAACGGTCCCAGTTGTCGGGCGAGCCACCCACCAAGCTGGCATAGCCCAAATCCAATCCGATATACAAATCCTGCGTAGTAGGATTGCGGAAGCCGGTTTGATAGGCGATGCGTAAACTCTGCTTGCGGTCGGTATCGGGCAGCCATACCAATGCCACCCGCGGCGAAAAGTTGGTTTTGAATTGATTTTGTTTGTCAAATCTGATAGAAGCATTAAATTTTAAATGTCCGTCGAAAAGTTTTTGGATATATTGGGCAAAAGCGGCGCGTTCGTTGATAAAAATCGGGCCGTCGTAATCGGTAAAAATGGTTCCGTCGGAACGAAGACTGAACCTCCGGAAAGAACCGCCCACTTGAATATCGCCGTTGGGAATCAGGTTTTTAAACGAATAATTTCCTTCGATGTGGAACAAACTGGTATGATCTACAAACTTAGCTCCTGTTTTAAAATCGGGATTATTGATAACGTTTTCAAAAGCCGCATTAAAAGCATCGGTTCCCGGCTCCAATCGGCCTTGATCGGCAAAGGCCCGGGCAACCGCATGGGCTTGTTCGTCGGTAAGCCCGTTCATCAGGCGCGCCAAGGCAAAGGCTTGGGCGTATTGGGTAAACCAATCCCTGTCGCTTTTCCAAGCACGGTTGATGTTCCAAGCGGCAAAGCGCATATCGTAGCTTTTGCCCGCATCTTCCGATGTGTAATAGGTGCGAACAAAATAATTTTTGTTGCGTAATTCCAATTTATGCTGATGGATCAAAATGTCCTTCAAGTTGTAGCGGTTGGCTCCTTGGTAAATGGTTTGTCCGCTTCCAAAACGCGATGTCCAGGATATTTCCAAATCGCTGTCTTTGCCGTTAGGACGATAATAGAGCCCGAAATCCCCTTTCATACTGGCGGCTTTATAATCGGTCAAATCCACTTCTTTGTATCCGGTCCGCGAAACGTGGATGGGATACAATCCGTAGCCCGAAAGGTCGATGGTGGTGGCAATTTCGTCGCCGTAAATATTTAAGCCGTCGTAGGAAGGATTGCTTTCCCGGGATCCTTTCCGCGAAGCATTGATAGGGCTTCGGTCAAAATCCGAATAATCCACGGCATACCAATCGGTGGCTTGCAAATAGGACAAGTTTACCTTAAAGGCAAATTTATCGAAGGCCTTGGCATAGCGCACGCCCACATCGAACATGGGTTTGGTGCCCGCAGCGGATTGATGGGTAACACCGGCTTTGAGCGAAGTGGATAGCCCCGGATATTTGAACGGGTTTTTACTGGTAATGTTGATCAATCCATTGAAAGCATTCGCTCCGTAAAGGGCCGATGAAGTTCCCGGGAGTAATTCCACACGTTCCACATCCAAATCATTGATACCCACAAGGTTTCCCAAAGGAAAATTCAAAGCAGGCGACGAATTATCCAATCCGTCGATGATTTGCAAAACGCGGTTGTTCGAAAAGGTGGCAAAACCACGCATATTCAGGGCCTGGAAAGTCAAACTGTTGGTGTTCATTTGCACCCCGCGCAAGTTGTTCAATTCCTCATAGAAAGATGGTGCCGAGGCGTAAGGAATAACCTTGGCCGAAAGATGCTCCACTGTTACTGGTGTTTCCAAAATACGTTCTTTGGTTTTCGAAGCCGAAATGACCACATCGTTGAGGGTTTCGGAAGTGGCTTCCAAGCCTACTTTAACATTTTGGGCCGGAGCATTAAAAGTCCTTTCCTGCGTAGCATAGCCCAAATAACTGAATACCAATGTTACCGGGAATGAAGTAATATGCAATTTGAAATTACCGTCAAAATCCGTGGTTGTTCCTTTATCGGTTCCTTTAATGGCAATATTTACTCCGCCCAAAGGTTCACCGGTCTTTTGGTCGTAGACCTTGCCGCTCACATATTGTTGGGCCCAGGCGGCATAAGAAAATAACACGGTCAAAAAAACAAGTAATGTCTTTCTC
>JALVVJ010000132.1:0-4780 GCA_027023475.1 Flavobacteriales bacterium | reverse complement strand
TTCGTATTCCATCAGGAACAAAATATTTTTGTCCACTTTGAGCATCATTCTAATATCATCCCTGATTATTATCGGAATTTCAATAGTGCAATACAAGGAAGAGGCCAAAGACTACAACCTCAAACGCTTGGCCCGAAAAGAACGGGCTATTTTGGCATCGATAAATATGGTATTGCGCCGCACCACTTTCCCGCTTACCACCGAAAATCTGCCGTTGATTTTCAAAAAGGAAATTCACAACATTTCGGCCATCCACAATATGCATATCGAAATTTACGATTTGCAAGGCCATTATCTGATCGGTTCGGCTACCGGTTTCGGGCGCGATACGGTCTATCAAATGATTCCACCGCATTTGTTGGACAGCTTAAACAATTCGCCCGAAAAAAAAATCCGTGTCGAAGACAAAACCGTAAACGGCAAATTCATTTCGTCTTATTCCTACCTGACGGACTTGCGATTCAAACCCATAGGCATCGTGCATATCCTGTATAAATCCAAAGTGGATTTTTACGAAAACGAAATGAGCGAATTCCTCAAACGCCTGGGATCGGTATATTTCTTTCTGATTCTTCTTTCGGTTCTTGTGTCCTACTACTTGTCGCGCCTGCTTACACGGTCGCTCAAAGTGGTGAGCGAACGCATCGACCAAACCGACATCGAAAACAATCCCGTCAGTTTGCAATTGCATTCCGCCCATCTACCCGAAGAGCTCAAACCCATTGTAGAAGCCTATAACCTGATGCTCAATAAACTGGCCGATAGTCGTGAACGACTGATGCAAGCCGAACGCGAAAGCGCCTGGAAGGAAATGGCCCGGCAAATCGCCCACGAAATCAAAAACCCGCTTACGCCCATGCAACTTAGCATTGAGCATTTTGTGCAAACCTTCGACCCCCAAGCGCCCGATGCCCGCGAACAGCTGGAAGAATTCCGCAGCATTATGATCGACCAAATCAATGCACTCAACCGTATTGCCACATCTTTTTCCGACTTTACACGCATCGGCGAACTGCATATCGAAACATTCGATTTGGTCGAACTGATCGAAACCACCGCCGGCTTGTTTCCGGAATTGGTAAAGGTGGAAAGCCAAGTCGAAACCTTAGCCTTTACCGGCGACAAAACCAAAATCAAACAAGCCCTTATCAACCTGATCAAAAATGCCAAACAGGCCCAAACCGGTCAATCCGATGCCTTTGTGCACATTGAGCTAAGCGTTTCGAACAACCAAATCCGCATTGCCATAAGCGACAACGGCCCGGGCATTCCGCCCGAAATTATGGATCGAATCTTCCAACCCAAATTCACCACAAAATCCTCGGGCACCGGCCTGGGATTGGCCATCGTCAAACGCATTATCGAAAGCCACGGCGGCCGGATTTTTGTTGAAAACCGTCAGCCGCACGGAGCGGTATTTGTTATAATTTTACCGAAAAACCCGAAATGATGAAATACCAAAACATTCTGGTCAAAGACCTTTCCGAAAATATCCGGCTGATCACCATCAACCGGCCCAAGCAACTTAATGCGCTGAACAAGCAAACCATCGAAGAGTTGCACCAAGCCCTGGATGCGGCCGGAAAAGACAACAAAATCCGCGCGATCATCCTGATGGGTAGCGGCGAAAAAGCCTTTGTGGCCGGTGCCGACATCAAGGAGTTCATGCATTTTACGCCCGCCGAAGGACAGGCCTTGTCCGAAACGGGCCACCGCCTGCTGTTCGATTTCATCGAACAAATGCACACACCCGTTATTGCGGCCATCAATGGCTATGCGTTGGGTGGCGGTTTGGAATTGGCCTTGGCGTCGCACATCCGGGTGGCGTCCGAAAATGCCCGCTTGGGCTTGCCCGAAGTGTCGTTGGGCGTTATTCCCGGCTATGGCGGCACGCAACGCCTGGCTCAACACGTGGGCAAGGGACGCGCCATGGAAATGATTCTGACGGCCCGCCAAATCGATGCACAAACGGCGTTCACCTACGGACTGGTGAGCGAAGTGGTTCCGTTGGACAAGCTTTTGGACACGGCCGTGGCCTATGCCGAACGGATTTTACGCAATTCGCCCAGGGCCATCGGTTTGGCTATCGAGGCCGTAAATGCAGGTTACGGTCGCGAAGGTTTCCGCGCCGAAAACCGGCTCTTCGGCAAGGCCTTCGGAACGCCCGATTTCAAGGAAGGAACAACCGCTTTTGTCGAACGCCGCAAACCGGAGTTTTAGTTTAGGGCGCCTTCCCGCACTCATTCACACATGCCGCACCGTTTCACTTTGTTCACGCTGCGGCGTGTTCATGAGGCGGGAACCGGGCTGTCCGCTTAAATTCGCCTCGGGCCGCGGCGGTTTGCTAAGGGCCGGCTGCGGTGTCTCCTCGGTTCCTCGGAGCCTCCTCGCCGGCAGCAAACCATGCCGCGCCCCCACGCCGCATAACCGCTCCCATCCCTGGCGCTATTTTATGAATCAACTTGTTGTTAATCATAGTAAATCCGTTAATTACACATGTATTTTCTTTATTATCAACCTTCCGGAAAATTGTGTTTTTTTGCACCTTCCAGCTTTGGCTTGTCTGTCCCGTCTAAAATAATTTTGGGATTTAAAAAAATATGGCTAAACCATACCCAAATGATTGGATAAATTGACCAATCCAGCGGATTTTGCATTGCACATCCCACTGGAATAGTGTAAATTTAGGTCCAAATCTTTACGATGATCGACCGGAAATTACTATTGCAAATCGCACAAATCTACGGAACACCATCATATGTTTATGATTTGGAAGATGTCAGACAACGGTATTTGGATTTAAAGGATCAATTGAAAGGACTAAATGCCACCATACATTATGCAGTAAAAGCCAATCCACATCCAAAGATTTTGCATACGCTACATGAATTGGGAGCGGGGGTGGATTGTGTTTCGTTCCAAGAAGTAGCCCACACGCTTAAATTTGGTTTTTTACCCTCGGAAATTCTTTACACACCCAGTTGTCCTTCGGAAGAAGAATTGACCAAAGCAATGGAATTGGGTGTGCATGTGCATATAGGAGCCTTGGAATACTTACCATGGATTGCAAAAAACTATCCAGGACGTCCTGTCGGATTACGTCTCAATCCTGGCGTGTATGGAGGAGCCACTCCCAAAACAGCCACAGCTCACAAAAATAGCAAATTCGGAATTCCAGCCGAACAAATTGATCGCTTATTGGAGATGGTAAAAAAACTTTCATTGCAAATTACTGGTTTGCACGTGCATATAGGTTCGGATGTGGAATCGCTGAATGACTTAACCGCCGGAGTGGATTTCCTAACCGGCCTTGTTCCCTACTTTCCCGACCTGCAATATTTGGATTTTGGCAGTGGCTTCAAGGTGCCCTACAAACCGGAAGAGCCCGCCATGGATTTAACTGCCTATATGGACCATGTGGCACAGCGAATGAAAAATTTTCCGCACCTGCAAGTAAAATTTGAACCTGGAAAATATTTGGTCGCCCGAAGCGGCATTTTGCTAATGCGGGTAAATGTTGTCAAACGGACACCTTACAAAAATTTTGCGGGGGTAAATACGGGATTCAATCATATGCTACGCCCCATGTACTATGGAGCCTATCACCATATAGTAAATTTGTCCGCTCCTAACGCAAAACCCGAAAAATATGATGTGGTGGGTAACTTGTGCGAAGAAGATACTTTTGCCCGCAACAGGGAATTACCCCGATTGGAGCCCGGACATATCTTGGCACTTCAAAATGCCGGAGCCTATGGCTTTGTGATGGCATCACATTACAACCTTCGCCCTCTACCACAAGAAATTATCGTTGACGGAACTCGAATTTACGAATCCTGACGAAAAGATACCCATGAAAGAAAAAATACTAAAATGGATATTCCTTGCAACAATGGGAGGGCTGATAATTGCTGCCTGTAATAATATGCATACCCAAAATGCGGAGGAGGAATCTATTCCAATACCTGATAAGATATCCGACTCGTTGGTGCTGATGTTCTACAACGTGGAAAACCTTTTTGACACTATTGACGACTTGCGGCACAACGACAATGCTTTTTTACCCGGAGGGATGTACTTGTGGACCACCGATAAATACAAACAAAAAATCCATAACATTGCCAAAGTAATACATCATTTTGCCCATCACAAACACCCCCCCATGGTCATAGGTTTGGCCGAAGTGGAAAATGCCAAAGTCTTGCACGACCTGGTTTCAGATAGTTTGCTACGTCCATACCACTACCAGTATATCCATTTCGAATCACCTGATTTCAGGGGTATCGATGTGGCACTACTCTATCGTAAACCTTTCAAGGTGTTCTTTCAAAAACCCATAAAGGTGAACTACTATGGAGGGAAAAAGCCCCGTCGATTACGGGATATTTTGATTGTGGGTGGACAAATTCCGGAAGATACCCTCTTTGTGATAGTGAATCACTGGCCTTCGCAACGCAAAGGGGAACAACGAAGTGAACCCGAGCGCGAAGCGGCTGCACGGGCAATGCTAAATGCCATAAAGCACTTGCATGACCACTATTCCAAACCTAAAATCATTATCATGGGCGATTTTAATGAGAATCCAAACGGGAAAGCCATACAAAATTCGTTACACCCACGTCGCAAGCGTACCACCAGCACCGAGTGGTATGCCCCGCTTACCACCATTTGGAATCCATCCCGAACAGGTAGTTCTCGCTATAAAAACCGTTGGAACCTGTTCGACCAAATTTTTATAAATAGCCCTTTATTGAATACTGTAATAAAATCCGACACAAGC
>JALVVJ010000131.1:29111-32830 GCA_027023475.1 Flavobacteriales bacterium | reverse complement strand
ATGAAAATTCCGCTGCCGGCGGCGCAAAATTTGTTCCGGCGGAGCATTTTTTTCCGAAACACGTGATAAAATGCCGCCATAACCGGAAAATTCCGCCCTTGATTTGCGCCGCCCGGCCCGCGCCTCCGGCGCGGCGCCGGCGCCCCTTGTCTTGTTCCGCCCTCCGGGAGCCTTCGGCTACCAAGCGGCTGATGCCAAGCCCGCGCCTTGTCTCCCTCCGGCACTCCGGCAGCCCTGCGGTCTGCCTTCGTGGCTCCCGACATTGCTTCGCAATGTACGGGACAAGTTCCACGAGCCACCTTCGGCGTCTCCCTTTGCGGGCTTTGAAGTCCTTTGGCGCCTTCGCTGTGCTCCGGCGCCGCCGGTCTCGCTACGCAGCTCGGGAAACCGGCGCTTCCGATGGTCAACGTCCGGGCCGCGCTAGTTTTCCCTCGCTTGTCGCCGGGCCGGCGGTGTCGTCCCGGCTTTGTGGATGAATAGTATTATATTTTTAAGTGGCTTGTAAAAACTAACTATACACAACAAAATAAGGGAAATAAAACAACAAAATAGTTGCATAAATGAAAAATATAAGTAACTTTGTATATATAACCGTTGTGTGGCATATAAAAAAATAATTATGAAAATAGCCAAAATAAAAATTGAAAACTTTAGAGGTTATAAAAATGAAACTGTAATCGAATTCAGAGACTTAACAGTTTTTGTTGGAAAAAACGATGTTGGTAAATCATCAATTTTAGAAGCATTAGATATTTTCTTTAATGAAAACAAAGGAGTTGTTAAATTAGAAAAGGAAGACATAAATAAATTTAACAGTAAAATAGGAAATTATGACGTTAAAATTTCTGTACTTTTTAATGATTTGCCGTCTTCTTTAACCATAGATGCAACAAATCCAACAACTTTAGAAGATGAATATTTATTAAATGATGAAGGTTTATTAGAAGTCATAAAAAAATATACAAATGCAGGGAAAGAAAAAGTATATATCAAAGCAAAACATCCAACTAATCCTGCTTGTGAAAATTTGTTATTAAAGAAAAATTCTGAATTAAAAGTAATTTTAGGTGATATTGAATGCGAAGACAAAACCAAAAACGCAGTTATTAGAAAAGCTATTTGGAAACACTACGAAGATGATTTACAATTAAAAGAAATTGAAATTGATGTTACAAAAGAAGATGCCAAAAAAATATGGGAACAACTAAAAAATTATATGCCTCTTTATGCTTTATTTCAGTCAGATAGGAAAAACAGTGATGGTGATAGCGAAGTGCAAGACCCTTTGAAAGAAGCTGTAAAGCAAATTCTAAATAATAATGAAATACAAGAAAAATTGTCAGACATTGCAAAGGTAGTAGAAAGAAAATTAAAGGAGGTTGCAGATAGGACATTAGAAAAATTAAGAGATATGAATGAGGAGGCTGCCAATAGTTTAAATCCTGTTATTCCCCCTGCTGAAAAATTAAAATGGACTGATGTTTTTAAAAATGTCTCTATATCAGGAGATGAAGATATCCCTATCAATAAACGTGGAAGCGGTATAAAAAGGCTAGTTCTTCTTAATTTTTTCAGAGCAGAAGCAGAAAGAAGAAAAGAAGAGAGAAATGTTCCAAATATAATTTACGCTATTGAAGAACCTGAAACTTCACAACATCCGGAACATCAAAGAAAATTTATTGAAGCTTTTAAAGAATTGTCAAAAACAGACAATACTCAAATAATTTTAACAACTCATAGTCCAGCAATTGTAAAATTATTGGATTTTAAAGATTTGAAATTAATTAAAAAAACAGGAAATGATATAGAAGTTGTGGATATTGATAGAAATGATCTACCATATCCATCTTTAAATGAAGTTAATTTTCTAGCGTTTGGTGAAGCTGACGAAGAATATCATAATGAGTTATATGGTTATATAGAACTTGAAGGGAAGTTGCAAGATTTCAAAAATGGTCAAGCAACAATTAGTTATTCAAAAATTAAAAAGGATGGTAGTATTAAAACTGAAAATATTACCTTAACAGAATACATAAGACACCAAATACATCATCCTGAAAACACTTTAAATAGAAGGTTTTCGTATGCAGAGTTACAACAATCTATTAAATTAATGCGAAATTTTATTAAAAGAAATATGTAAAAAAACGCACACACAACATTGTGTATGAGCAATGCTTCGCACTGCTCATACACATAACCGTTCAGGCACATTCGCCCTTCGGGCGACCAAAATCCCTAGGTTTCGCCTTCGGCAAAACTCCCGGTATTTTGGAAAATGTGCCTGAACGACCCGCTAAACCAAATTGCTTTTTTTCATATCTTTGATAAACGGCTTGCGCCCGAAGGACGGCATCGAACAAAACGTGCCAGAACATATGCTAAAAGCAATTTGGTCCCGCCCTTGCGGGCTTTACTTCTGATGAGCGCGAGCGCTCACAGAACCGCCCTCAGTGCGGAACTGCGTTTAGCGGGTCGTTGTGGTGCATAAGACAAAAAATGAGAATTAAGAAATAAAATGAAATTTTTCCCGATAAAATATTATAAAGCCGAATTAAGTGAAAATAATTCTATTGCAATGGAAAAATTAAAACAAAACACAGATCTAACAGATTTATTGGTTTCTGATTGGACTAAAAAAGCATTTCGTGGACAAGTAGGAGAAAATAGATTTAAAGTAATATCATCTGAAATAGGTCGTGGTGCTGTTTGCGTATTTATTGGAGAATTTGAAGGAACAAAAGGTAAAATAGAAATACGAATTCATAAAGTATTTAGAATTATGTTTTCAATTTTAATGCTAATGCCAATTTTTGGATTTGTAATTGCTTTTTTAACAAACGGAATTGAAAACTCGATTGGAATGATTATTCCAATGATTATGGGTTTTTTATTTGTAAGGTTTGTATTTATTGAATTGAGTTTCCGATTTATTTCCAAAACAGGACTTAATAAATTAAAAAAAATTATAGGAATAACAAAATTGGAAAAGGTAAATGAGTAATATGAGTTCAAAAACACCAACAATAAGACAAATATCTTGGATTTCAATAATTCCTCAACTAATTACAATGGGAATTATTATGTCTTTGTGGTATTTAACAAACCCTGAAAAAGCAATTCTTTATGGTGCATTAACTTATTTGGTTATTTCATTTTCTTTAAGGAATTTAATACCAAAAGACCACAGAAACGGAATAAAAAAAGTAAAAAACGGAAAATTTAAAGACGCAATTTTTGATTTTAATAAAAGTTATGAATTTTTCAATAAAAATAAATGGATAGATAAATATAGATTTTTAACATTATTAAGTTCTTCACGAATG
The DNA here is from genome assembly GCA_027023475.1 of Flavobacteriales bacterium. Taxonomy (GTDB): domain Bacteria; phylum Bacteroidota; class Bacteroidia; order Flavobacteriales; family Flavobacteriaceae; genus JAADED01. The sequence continues at coordinate 29,504 of JALVVJ010000131.1, read as the reverse complement.
TCATACAAAGAAATGGCTTTAAATAATATTGCGTTTTGTTATGGACAAATTGGAAATGGAATAAAATCAAAAGAGTTTTATGAAAGAACATTAAAGGAATTTCCAGAAAGTGGATTAGCCAAAGCAGGATTAAACATGTTGAATTCAATAAATAATAACGCACCACAACAAAGTGTATAAATCATTGGGCAACAAGTGATTAAATCAAAGTAAGAGCATATAAATAAAGATAGTAATAAACCGAAAATGAAGTGCTTCGAAACGCCCAACGCTTCATACACAAACCGTTCAGGCACATTCGCCCTTCGGGCGACCAAAATCCCTAGGTTTCGCCTTCGGCAAAACTCCCGGTATTTTGGAAAATGTGCCTGAACGACCCGCTAAACCAAATTG
>JALVVJ010000131.1:0-29101 GCA_027023475.1 Flavobacteriales bacterium | reverse complement strand
TAAAAGCAATTTGGTCCCGCCCTTGCGGGCTTTACTTCTGATGAGCGCGAGCGCTCACAGAACCGCCCTCAGTGCGGAACTGCGTTTAGCGGGTCGTTGGTAGCAAGTAAGAAAATAAAAAAATAATAATTCAAAAAGGTAACGATTATGAAACATACGATTTTAGGGGCGGGTGGTTCTGTTGGAAATGCGCTTGCATCCGAATTGCTTAATAAAAATGAAAATGTTAGACTTGTTTCCAGAAGTGGGTTTTCCATTCAGGGAGCCGAAGTTTTTAAAGCCGACCTAAATTCTTACAACGAAACTTTGAAAAGTATTGAAGGGTCGGATATGGCATATCTAACTGTTGGTCTCCCTTATAATTCAAAAATATGGAATGAGAAATGGCCAGTTATAATGCAAAATACAATTGATGCATGTAAAAAAGCAGGCGTAAAATTGATTTTTTTCGATAATGTTTATATGTATGGCAAAGTCAACGGAGAAATGACTGAAAACATACCATATAATCCTTGTAGTAAAAAAGGAGAAATTAGAGCGAGAGTTGCTACAATGTTAGAAGAAGAAATGAAAAATGGTAATATCAAAGCGGTAATAGCAAGAGCGGCAGATTTATATGGGCCGTTTGGAACTAAAACAAGTTTACCATTTATTTTTGTAATTGACAAACTGATGAAAGGCAAAAAAGCACAATGGCTGGTTTCAGATAATAAAAAACATTCCTTCACCTACACTATTGATGCGGCAAAAGGTATGGTTTTGCTTGCCAATAATGAAGAAAGTAATAACCAAATTTGGCATTTACCAACATATAACCCTGCTATTACCGGAAAAGAATTTATTGAATTGGCTGCCAAAGAATTGAATGTAGAACCGAATTACTCTATTCTTAAAAAGTGGATGATTAAAATGGCTGGTTTTTTCGACAGAACAATATCAGAAGTTTACGAAATGTTATATCAAAACGAAGATAATTATATTTTTAACTCAACGAAATTTAATGATTTTTTTAATTACAAACCGAAAACATACAGCGAAGGGATTAAAGAAACGATTAAACACTTAAAAAATGAATAACCAGCTGCCAACATTGTGCATAAGTAATGGCGGGCAAAGTGCTAAAAATAAACAATATGGATAAAATCAAAAATAGTGCTACAATGAACAAAAGTGCGGAAAACCCCGCCACTACTCATACACATAACCGTTCAGGCACATTTTCCTCTTCTTTCATTCCCGCGATCAATCGCACAAATCCGGCGGTTTAAGCTGGGCGTAACCCATAAGCCCTTTGAATGTCATAGATTTTCAATTTTGCCAAAGTATCGACACTCCTTCAATGTTTGTGGTAGTAGGAGTAAATCTGAAATCCTACATCATCTGTCCGGTGTTCATTATTCAAGCGCGATTTATCGCGCGTAAATTGCGCCAGGGATGGAAGCGGTATGAGCCGTAGGGCTGCCCGAGCATTTTCCCGCGGGCGGAGGCCGACAGCGGGAGGCCCCACGCACCGCGGGGGCGCCGAAGGCGCCGAAATGCCGGTGCAGCCCGAGGCGAATATGAGCGGACAGCCCGACGGCACCGGATTTCGGGCCGGCCGGTGCGAAAGCGCTCCGCCGCTTGAAGCAACGGACGATGCCCCGCCGCGGCGCCGTAGGCGCCGGGCGGCCGGCCGGAACGGGACGAATGTCGTTATATTAACAAGAACTTACTTCCGGCCGGCCGCCGCGGGCGTTCGCCCGCCGGCGGGGCCCCGAAACCGGGCGCCGGGGCGCCCAAAAAAATCCCTTACGGACAAGTCCTTATCCGCAAGGGAAATGTTTTGGAAAGATGACAAAATGCTACAAACGGCCGTACTTGTGTTCCTCCTGCCAAGCTTTGAGTTCGTCCCAACGACCGTCGGCGGCCATGCGCGCTTGCAGGGGCCAACTCTCGGGCGTGTGAACCCGGAAACGCGGGCCCGCCTCACGCAGGATGGCATCCAAATCCTCGACCTGTGCCCCGGCCAAATCCTCGAAGGTGTAAATGCCGCGCTCGTTAAGCAATTGCTGGATTTTGGGACCGATGCCCTCGATTTTTTTCAAATCGTCCTTGCGCTTAGGCGGTTGCGGCGTTTGGACCAAACCGTAACCCGGGGCGCCCGTTTCTTTGAGTTTTTGCACACAGGCATCCAAATCGTCGGTGAGTTTACGGTTTTCGGATTGCAATTGGCTAAAACGTTTTTCCAACAAACTGTGGCGACTTTCCAAGTCCTTGTATTTGGCTTCCCAATCCGCACCTTTGGACGAACCGGAAAGAAAGCGACGAAACAGGCAACCCAACAAAAAGGCCACCAGAAGCATTAAAATGATTTCGAAAACGGCCGTGGATTTGCCATAGGATTCCGCGGCACTGAACAAACCTGAGACTAAGATATTCATAGATTTGGTTTTTTTTTTGGGGTTGATTAACGGATGATTTCAATTTCGACACGGCGGTTTTTGCGGCGCCCCTCACGCGTGGCATTGGAAGCAATGGGCTTACGTTCGCCTTCGGACGCCGTTTGGATGCGCGAAGCATCGGCACCTTTGCGCACCAAAATATCGCGGATGCGTTTGGCACGCTGCATGCCGGTCCAAAGGTTGGTTTCGGCCTTGCCGATATTGTCGGTGTGGCCGGTGATTTTGATACGCATTTGCGGATCGGCTTTCATTTGATCGGCCAGCCGGCTGAGGTAGGCCTCGATTTGCGGATTGCGTATTTCCTTGTCGGAATTGAAGGGGAAATAAATGAGCGTTTTTCCGGCTTCTTCGTGGACAAACTTGTTGTAGGTTACCCACCCGAATGTGTTTTCGAATCCGTTGAAAAAGCCGGGAACCTCCGCGGCACCGGTAAGTTTGCGTGCGGCTATCATCACCTTGGATGTGTCGGTGAATTTAGCCAAAAGCGCTTTGAGCCCGGCGGCACGCGCCAAACCCAAATTGGCGTAGGTCGAAGTGTTGGTTTCGGCGTCATAATAGGGACCGGAAATTTGCAAACGCTTGCCTTCGCCCGCCTGTTGCAGGAGTTTTTGGATGTTGGCTTGCCACAAGGAATCGTTGTTGATATGCGGCACCGCATCGTTGCGGTCGAAAGTGAGGAATGGTTTTTCCACTTTCGCGGGTTGTGCCGGCCCGGGCGCCGGTTCGGGCGCAGGAACCGTGGCTTGTTGTTCCTGCCTGGGCGGACAAAAACCCTTGATACGGCATACGTACCAATAGGTACTTCCCGCGCTCCAAAGCAAGAAAAGCAGTAGTACAAATAGCGGTTTGGATTTCATAAAATGCGGAATTTTGCATAAAAATATGAAAAAAATTTGATAGTATCCCATCCCGAAAGTTAAAAACCGGTATTGCCTGCGGATTTTCTACCAAAAAGAAAACAAATGCGCGTTTGAATAAATGAAGAAGAAACAAAAATCGGCCTTTGAAAAAAGAACAATACTTCATTTGTAAACGCCGAAAAAACCTTAACTTTGATAGCAAACAATAAAATAGAATTTTGATATGAAACGTTTTTTATTGCCCTTTGCTTTGTTTTTATTTTTGACGCTTCACGCCCAAAAAGGCGAAGGCGGTATGTGGCCGCCCAACACCATCGACCGGATTATCGATGATATGCAAGCCATGGGCCTGCAATTGGATGCCGGCGATATTTGGAACACCAACAAGCCCGCGCTGAAAGATGCCGTGGTGCAATTGGGTAATGGCTGTACGGGCGAATTCGTGTCGGACAAGGGTTTGGTGTTTACCAACCACCATTGCGGCTACGATGCCATTGTATCGGTTTCCACCTTGGAACACAATTACCTGAAAGACGGTTTTTGGGCCCGCTCGTTCGACGAGGAAATTCCCGTGGATTTGTCCATTTATGTGGTCAACGACATTCGCGACGTAACGGAGCAAATCCTGCAAGGCGTACCCGATACCCTGGAACCGCGCAAACGCCAGTCGTTGGTGGATAAGCACATTGATGCCTACCTGAAAAAATTGCCCGAAAAGAAATTCAAGCGCTACCAAATCAAGCCGTTTTTCAAGGGAAACAAATATTATTTGATTGTCAGCACCGAATATCCCGATGTGCGATTGGTGGGCACGCCGCCCGAATCCATCGGCAAATTCGGTGGCGATACCGACAACTGGATGTGGCCGCGCCACACAGGCGATTTTTCAATTTTCCGTGTCTATGCCGGCCCCGGCAACCAACCGGCCGAATACAGCAAGGACAATAAACCTTTCCGGCCGGCACGGTTTCTGAAAATTTCCCTGGACGGTGTAGCGCCGCAAGATTTTGTGATGATTATGGGATTTCCGGGACGCACCAACGAATATCTGACTTCCTATGCCGTAAAGCAAATCCAGGACTTGCGCGACCCGGCCCGTGTGGCCGTGCGTGAACGCACGCTGGGTATTATGGATAAATTTATGAAGCAAGACCCTGCCCTGAAACTCAAACTGGCATCCAAACACGCTTCCTTGGCCAATTATTGGAAGTTTTGGATCGGCGAAAGCAAGGGACTGAAAAAATTCCATGCCGTTGAAGCCAAGGAAAAATTCGAAAAAGAATTTCAACGCCGCATTGATGCCGACCCGGCCCGCAAAGCCAAGTACGGCAACGTATTGCCCGAATTGAAAAAACTGTACGCGCAAATCGAAAAATATCAGGTGGCCGCCGATATGCACCGCGAAATTTTTTACCGCAATGCCGATGCTTTGAAGATTTACAGCATATTGATTTCGCTCTATGGCCGTGCCAAAGCCGATAAAAAAGCTTTTAAACGCTACCGGAACGATTATGCCGGTTATTTGGAAGATGATGTGCTCAAATCCTATGCTCCACAGGTGGATAAAGAAATATTTGCCTCGTTGATGCAGTTGTATGTGGAAAAAATTCCCAAGGAGTTTATTTCGCCTCAATTCCTGAAAATAGTTGAAACACAGGGAACGGATTTTCTGGCCCGAGTGGTGTATGAAAAATCCGTTTTGGGCAAACCGGATGAATTACGAAAATTGTTTAAGCTATCCCGTAATAAATTCCTCAAAGCTATTGAAAACGACCCGGGCATCGGATTGATCAACGGGCAAGACGTGTATTTCCGCCAAAAAGCCATGATGCCCATGCACCGGTTGCAGGAAAAAATCGACCATTATATGCGGCTGTATGTCAAGGCCCAAATGGAAGTTTTTCCCGAAAAGGTCTTTGCGCCCGACGCCAATTTTACTATGCGTGTTTCCTACGGAAGTGTACGCGGTTACAATCCCCGCGATGCGGTGGTTTACAAGCCCTTTACCCACCTCTATGGCGTGATGGAAAAATATGTACCGGGCGATCCGGAATTTGACGTGCCTCCCAAACTTATCAAACTGTACAAAAAGCGGGATTACGGGCCCTACAAAAACATTGACGGCACGCTGGTAACCGATTGGCTGGCTACTTGTCATATTACGGGTGGTAATTCGGGAAGCCCTACCATGGATGCACACGGAAATTTGGTGGGCCTGGCCTTCGACGGTGTTTGGGAAGGCGTGATGGAGGATATTTACTACCGGCCCGAAATTTCGCGTAGTATCATAGTGGATATTCGTTATGTTTTATTTGTTATTGATAAATATGGCGGAGCCAAAAATATCATCAAAGAATTATCCATCGTTCATCCGAAAAAACATCAATCAACACCACGACCCTCGCGGTTCAACAAACCGCGTCCACGCGTTCCGCAGATGTAATCAGCTAATAATCAACCCAATACAAAAGGCGGCCTCTTAGGGGTCGTCTTTTAATTTTGGTACCAAACCTACAATAGTTAAAGCATATATTAAATCCACATTTATTTATTCTAAAAAATTTGCAAACACAAATTTTTTAGCTAAATTCTTGCATTTTCAAAAATTATATTATCTTTGTAAAAATTTTTTCGTGATGAAAAGGTTAATATTTTTGATCGGATTAATGAGTGGAGTTTATGGTGCCATGGCACAGGTAGCCATCAACACTTCGGGTTCCGACCCCGACGGCTCGGCCATGCTGGACGTGCAGTCCACCTCACAAGGTTTGCTTATTCCGCGAATGAGCGCTTCGGACAGGGATGGCATTTCGTCGCCTGCTACGGGCTTGACGGTTTACGTTACCGATGATAATTCTTTTTATTACTATGACGGAACATCATGGATTCAGCTTCAACAGGCCGGTAAATCCTGGCTTTTGGCAGGGAATGCGGGCACTTCGGCCTCCACGGATTTTTTGGGAACAACGGATGCTACCGATTTTCACATTCGAACCAACAATACGGACAGAATAATCGTTTCTTCGGGTGGAGCTGTTGGTGTGGGAGCCAATCCTACCAGTGCAACTATGACAGTAGGAGCCGGAAATACCGAAGCTATTACCGCATTTTCCAATGGCTCTTCCGTATTCGCGGGATATTTTCTCAATCAAGATAATTCAGGCACCGCCTTGCTCGCTGTGGGGAACGGAGTATCGGGTGTTTATCTAACCGGAGGAGAAGGAATAGCATCTACCGGCGATGATATTGGCGCTTTTGTGTATGCATCAAACAGTTCGGGCACCGGACTCATTGCCGCGGGTAACGGAACAACATCCATTTACACCTTATCTAACGGTGGTGGTGGATCTTTCAATGGCTCTTACAATGGTGTTTACGGACATTCCAATGCCGCCAGTTCCAGTGCTACGGGAGTTTACGGAATTGCCGAACCCTCATCCAGTGCCGATGCAATTGGTGTGTTCGGGTATTGTGCTCCAAGCGCATCGTACGGCTATGGTGTCAGTGGCTATGGCGGTTGGATTGGCGTATATGGTGAAACGGATTCTAATGGGTTGTATGCTGTATATGCTTCTGGCGACTTTGGTGCCTCCGGCACCAAATCCTTTGTCATCGACCATCCATTGGATCCGGCCAACAAATACCTCAAACATTTTAGCATCGAATCCAACGAAGTACTCAATGTTTATCGTGGAAATGTTACCTTGGATGCCAATGGTGAAGCAACGGTACAACTTCCGCACTATTTCCATGCCGTAAACCGTAATTTCAGTTATATGCTTACGCCCGTGGGACAACCAGCGCCGGGCTTGTATGTGGCCGCCGAAATTGACGGCAATGGTACCTTTAAAATTTCGGGCGGAAATCCCGGACAAAAAATCTCCTGGTATGTTTATGCCGAACGTAACGACCCCTACCTGCAACAACATCCCGAAAAACGAAAAGTTGAAGTGCCTAAAAAAGCCAAAGAACGGGGCAAATACCTGATGCCCGAACTATACGGCCAACCGGACAGCAAACGTATGGTTCCCATTACTCCGCCACAAAAAATACAAAAGAAAAAGGTACAACTTGTCCATCCCGAAAAGGATAAGTTGCCCAAGCATTAACCCCCATTGGCTTTTGTAACAATAATTAAAAAATCCCCCGCTGCGCGGGGGATTTTTTAAGCTTCGTTGGACGCAGTGGCAGCGGTTTTCTTTTTCTTGCGCGGGCGGGTTTTACCGTAAGATCCGCGCCAAATTTTTCCGCGCCGGGTTTTACGATCTCCTTTTCCCATAGCAATACATTTTTGATGCAAAATTAAATATTTTCACTTATCCGATAACGCCCAATTCCTTACCCACCTTTTCAAAAGCCGCCAAGGCCTTGTCCAAATGTTCGGTTTCGTGGGCCGCCGACAATTGCACACGAATACGCGCCTTGCCTTTGGGCACCACCGGATAAAAGAAGCCGATAACATAAATACCTTCATCCAACAAGCGGTCGGCCATTTTTTGCGAAAGCACGGCATCGTAGAGCATCACCGGAATAATGGGCGATTCCGAACGGCCGATGTCAAAGCCCAAGCGTTCCATACCTTGCTTAAAATAGGCCGTATTGCGTTCCAGTTTGTCTTTGAGCGAAGTATCTTTCATAATCCGCCGGAACACCGACAAAGCGCCACCCACAATTTCGGGCGCCAAAGAGTTGGAAAACAAATAAGGCCGCGAACGCTGGCGCAGCATTTCGATGATTTCCTTGTGCCCGGTGGTGTAGCCACCCATAGCACCGCCCAAGGCCTTACCCAAGGTGCCGGTAATAATATCCACCCGGCCCAACACGTTTTTCAGTTCCACCGTGCCGCGTCCGGTTTCACCCAGCACACCGGTGGCATGGGATTCGTCCACCATGACCAGGGCATCGTATTTGTCGGCCAGGTCGCAAATTTTGTCCAATTGGGCCACGATGCCGTCCATAGAAAACACACCGTCGGTAACGATGATTTTGAAGCGGTGGCCATTGTCATTGGCTTCCTGTAATTTGGCTTCCAAATCGGCCATATCGTTGTTTTTGTAACGGTAACGCGCCGATTTGGTCAGCCGGACGCCGTCGATAATCGAAGCATGGTTCAATTCGTCGGAAATGATGGCGTCTTCGGGGCCAAGCAAGGGCTCGAACACGCCGCCGTTGGCATCAAAAGCCGCGGCATAAAGAATGGCGTCGTCGGTGCCGTAAAATTCGGCAATGGTATGTTCCAATTCCTTGTGAATATCTTGCGTTCCGCAAATAAAACGCACCGACGCCATACCGTAGCCGCGCAAATCCAGGGTTTGAATGGCGGCCTGCTTTACGCGCTCGTCATTGGCCAAGCCCAAATAGTTGTTGGCGCAGAAATTGAGCACTTTACGCCCGTCGCTCAGCGTGATTTCGGCCCCTTGGGGTGAAGTAATAATCCGTTCGCGTTTAAACAAACCCGCCGCATCTATCTCACGCAGTGTTTGTTGCAAATGATTTTTAAATTCGGAACTATACATAAGCGTAAGTCTTTCCCACAAATTTACTCAAATCGGCCGAATAATTTCTGCCGTTTATAATAAACCGCCACAGTTTACCTGCACTTTTCCGGTTCCGGTATTGGTTATCCTTTTCTTGAACTATTAAAATAATAATCTGTTTTTAATGGACGCTCCATTGAACCACAATAATAACAATCCGATAATAAAACCACTACCCAACCCGACCAGATGGCCGATATTATCAACATTGGATATAAAACCGAAAATTAAACTCAATGCGGCAAGCGTAATAATCATTTGCAACAAAAATTTTCGAGTCTTTCCTGTAACGACATTGAAAATGATATAAGCTACCAACACCCCCGCAATGCCTGCTATGGCACCCGAAGCTCCTACACCTACAACAGCCGGATGAAAATAAAGACCACCTAAACCCACTATAAACCCAATGAATAAATATATTAGGATATAACCAAACTTACCGACTGATTTTTCCACATATCCGCCAAGCCAAAACAACACAAACATATTTCCAAAAAGATGGGACAAACCACTGTGAACGAACATATAGGAAAATAATCGCCAATACTGTCCCTCCCTAACGGCAGGGCCATACATTCCTCCCCAGGCCAAAAGTTGGTCGGATGTGGGTGCCATCGGATTCATCCCTAATAATACCAAAATCAGAAAAAACAACACATTGACTAAGATCAAAATAAGGGTTGCCTGACCTACATACAAATCGGGCATTGTATCCACAGACTTTTTCTTTTTATATTTTTTGAATTTCTTCGATAGATAAACATCCAATCCGAATGGTTTTATTTTTTCATACGGAATGCCTATCATCAACAGCATAAATAAAGCCCCGAATAAATAAACACCCAAACTCCATAATAACAAACCTCCATGTTGGCGGTTAAATGCCTCGAAATGTGGTTTTAGTATCACAATTCGGGATATTTCTATATCGTGAAAAGCATCTTTGATAGCCAAGAAATAACCTTCTTTTTCGTCAGAATAAGGTATCCTTTCAAAATATTTTATTTCTTCGGGATTAAACGCCAAAAAAACCAGCCGAGATGTATCAACGAACCGGTGAACTTTTTTATTATTATACTTATTATAACTTATCATTTTCGAATTGGTCCATCCCATCCAAACATTTTCAACACTATCGAACGGAACAACCGCATAATAATCAAAACTCAACTCATCATGATGTTCTCCGATGGCTCTTACCGTAAAATGTTCTCTCATGGCTTCACGGTCAATGGCAAAGGAACGAATACTGAAAAACTTTTCGTATTTATGCCTGTTGATTTGCTTCACACCGCCCACCCCGACCAAATCATAGGATGCCTTTTTCAGGTATTCCTGATGAATAATCAATGTGCCCGCCACGCTAATAAAAGCAATAAGAAACACAAAATTTTCCAAATGGTCGTGTTTGCCCAACGATTTTAACATGCTCAGATATTTATTACCCCAATAAAAACTTATTATTGAAGCAATTCCTAACGGAATAAACATAGTGAGCATTTCATCTTTTAGCGGCAAAACTTGAAGCCGTATATCAAAAAGCCACCGGAACAAGTCGTAGGACAAAATAGTTAGTGCCGAAAGTCTAATAAACGGCCAATAAATTTTACGGATTTTTTCCTGGAAGTTCAATTTGGATTTGGGTTTATTCATCCCTAGGAAAAATAAGGTGGTGTCTTTCAAACAAAAATAGGAAAACAAAATTTATCAGGACACCCCGGCGCTCACGTTCATGCATCGGCGGTTTCTTTAAGACGACGGAGCGCATTTGCACCCGCCGGCGTTCACGGCGTTGTAGCAAGTGTCAACCGGTCTAACCTCCATCGGTAGATTCATCCTCACCGTAATTCAATTCGTCAATCTCTCCCAATTGCCGTAGTATCGACATGGTGCGATTCGCCTCTTCTTCGTCCACAATACTGATTGCACTTCCCACATGCACAAGCACATAATCGCCCACCTTGGCATCGGGCACCAAGGCCAAATTGACTTCCTTAATAATACCATCAAAACTTACTTTTCCAATTCGTAAAAGTTCGTCCACGCCATCGTCGATACTGATGATTTTTCCCGGAATTGCCAAACACATAAAACTTGTTTTTTTAATGCGAATTATTTTGATTGCTCAACTGCTCTTCCAGCCACTTATACCAAGCATCCATACCTTGGCCCGTGGTGGCCGATACTTCGAAAAACACCAAATGCGGATTGACCTGCAAGGCATAATCCTTGGCCTTTTGCACGTCGAACTGCACGTAGGGCAACAAATCGATTTTGTTAATAATGCAAACCTGCGAACCGGCAAACATATCGGGATATTTAATGGGCTTATCGTCGCCTTCGGTAACGCTCACAATAACCACACGTGCCGTTTCGCCCAAATCAAAGGCGGCCGGACATACCAAATTTCCCACATTTTCGATCATCACCACCGATTGCGGCTCGGGTTGGAGTTGCAACAATGCCCTGTGAACCATATCGCTGTCCAAATGGCAGGCCTTTCCCGTGTTGATTTGAACCACGGGCACGTTCAGCCGATTAATGCGGTTGGCATCATTCATGGTCTGCTGGTCGCCTTCGATAACAAAAAACTTAATCCGGTCTTTGTTGTCGGCCAACGTGCGCTCCAATAATGTGGTTTTCCCCGAACCGGGCGAACTGACCAAATTCAGGGCAAAAATATTTTTGGCCATAAAATACCCGCGGTTCCTTTCCGCCACCAGCTGATTGGCATGCAAAATATCCTGTTCCACCTCAATGACGGTTCGCTCGTGATGCCCATGGCCATGAAGATGGTCGTGATGGTGATGGTCGTGATGGTGGTGGTCGTGGGCATGCACATGCAAATCACGCACCATAGTGGAAAGTTCACCGGGTTTTTTGATACTGACTTCGTCGGTTGTTCCGCATCCGCAAGTTGTGCACATGATAACTATGGATTTAACAATTAAATTTCAATGGATTTGACACGCATTTCCTTGCCTTGAAGGATTTGAATAAAATGACTCCCGCAACGCGGACAGGGGTCAAACAGATTTTCAATATCAAATCGTGTTTGACACTCCAAACATTCGGCCCGCGCCGGAATAATATGAATACGTTTTTCGGCCTTTTCCAACACGCTGTTTTGCACAGCCAAGGGCCAAGCAAAATTCAAGGATTCGATTTCCACACCCGACAAAGTTCCGATTTCCAAATCAATCGCCTTGACCGCAACGGTTCCGTTTTTACGGGCCGCTTCTTCGGCAATCCTGACAATTCCCATGGCAATGGATAGTTCGTGCATGGCTGTGATGATGTATTCAATTTATCAAATTTAATAAAAAAACAAATATTGCTTCCAAACAAATGAAAACTTTTTTATTTTTCTCATTGTAAATGAAATTGATTCTTATTCAAAGAAAAATTTCTCACACATCAATGATTAATTTGTATCATCTTTTTAAATAAAAATAATAATCATTTGTTTTCTTTATTTTTTTTTATATAATTGAGATATCCGAAAATCAAACCGCAATGAAAACCCTAACTCCTGCACGTGAGGAAACCTTCTACGAGAGTATTATCAACAAAGGTTATTCTCGTAGGGATTTCCTGAAATTTGCCACATACATGGCGGCCTTTATGGGGTTGGAACACACGATGGTGGGGCAATTGGTCAAAACCATGGAAACCAAAAAACGCATCCCGGTCATTTGGGAACATTTTCAGGAATGCACCGGATGTAGCGAATCCTTTATTCGCTCGGATCATCCTTTGGTAGCCGATGTGATTTTGGATACCATTTCGCTGGATTATACCGACACGCTGATGGCTGCCGCCGGGCACAATGCCGAGGCGGCCAAGCAACAATCCATGAAAGAAAACTACGGCAAATACATCCTCATTGTCGAAGGGGCCGTTCCTACCAAAGACGGTGGTGTTTACTGCACCATTGCCGGACGGACGGCCATCGAAGTGCTGAAAGAATCCGCCGCAGGTGCAGCCGCCATTATCACGTTTGGCAGTTGTTCTTCATGGGGTGGCGTTCAAGCCGCTTCTCCCAATCCGACGGGGTCGGTTCCTGTGGATGCCATCATCAAGGACAAACCGATTATCAAAGTGCCCGGATGCCCGCCCATTCCGGAAGTAATGACCGGAGTGGTGCTTCACTATGCCATGTTTGGCACCATTCCCGAATTGGACGCATTGGGACGACCCAAGCAATTCTACGGCAAACGCGTGCATGATTCATGTTACCGCCGTCCGTATTTCGACGCGGGATTATTTGCCGAAAGTTTCGACAGCGAAGAGGCCAAAAAGGGCTATTGCCTTTACAAATTGGGATGCCGCGGGCCGGTTACCTACAATGCCTGTGGATTTATGGAATGGAACAACGGGCTGAGTTATCCCATCAAATCCGGTTATCCTTGTATCGGTTGTGCCGAAAACAATTTCTGGGACAACGGGCCTTTCTACGAAAGACTTGAAAATGTTCCCGGTATGGGCATCGAAGCCACAGCCGACAAAATAGGCAAAGTGGTGCTAGGCGCAGCCGCAGGTGGCGCTGCCTTGCATGCCATTGCCACCAATCTGCTCAAACACAACGAGCTGAAACACAACAAACGCGAAGGCGTTGCCAATGAACAACATCTCCAAGATCAATAAAAACTTACTATCATGGCTAATCGAATTGTTATAGATCCGATAACCCGCATTGAGGGCCACTTGCGCATCGAGGCCGAAATCAAAGACGGTCAGGTTGTCAATGCTTACAGTTCTTCCACCATGGTGCGCGGCATGGAAAAAATCGTCGAAGGGCGCGACCCGCGCGATGTATGGGCTTTTGTGCAACGCGCTTGCGGTGTGTGCACCACCGTTCACGCCATTGCATCTATCCGTGCCGTGGAAGATGCTTTGGGTATCGTTATCCCGCCCAATGCCGAAATTGCACGCAACATTGTTACCATTGCACACGCATTCCAGGATCATGTGGTGCATTTCTATCATCTGCATGCTTTGGATTGGGTGGACGTAACCAAAGTTTTGGATGCCGACCCGAAAGCCACCTCCGAGTTGGCACAAAGCATTTCCAATTGGCCCAACAGCTCGCGCGGATACTTTGCCGATGTAAAGGCCCGTATCAAAAAATTTGTCGAAAGCGGCCAATTGGGCATTTTTTCCAACGGATATTGGGGACACCCGGCCATGAAACTACCGCCGGAAGTCAATCTTCTGGCCGTGGCACACTACCTGGAAGCACTCGAATGGCAAAAAGAAATCGTAAAAGTGCATACGATTTTGGGCGGCAAAAACCCGCATCCTCATTTCCTGGTCGGAGGAATGGCAAGCAGTGTAAACCTCGATGACGCCGGCAGCTTGAACGCCGAACGCCTGGCTTATGTGGGCAAATTGCTTAAAGATGCTCATCGCTTTATTAACGAGGTTTACCTTCCCGACCTGTTGGCCATTGCTTCGTTCTACAAGGATTGGGGAACTATCGGTGTTTCCAAATTCAAAAATTATTTGGCCTACGGCGACTTGCCCACGGACAACATTCGCAACCCGAAAAGCTTCAAATGGCCGCGCGGCATCATAGTCAATGGCGACCTGAGCACTGTCCATGATGTGGACTTGGAAAACACAAGCGATATTCAAGAGTTTGTCAATAAGTCCTGGTATGATTATTCCGTGGGCAACGACAAAGGATTACACCCTTACGAAGGCGAAACCAACATTCATTACACGGGACCCGAGCCTCCTTACGAATACTTGGATGTGGACAAAGAATACAGCTTTGTAAAAACACCGCGTTGGAAAGGCAAACCCATGGAGGTAGGTCCGCTTGCACGCGTGTTGGTCGGTTATGCCAAAGGTATTCCCGAATATAAGGAAGTGGTGGATTCCACCTTGAAAAAATTGGATATTCCGGTGGATGCTTTGTTCTCCACCTTGGGTCGCACAGCCGCCCGTGGATTGGAAACTAAATTACTGGCCGATTGGGGATTGGAGTTCTACGACAAACTGATTGCCAATATCAAAAACGGCGACACCCGCATGGCCAACATGGAAAAATGGGAACCTTCCACTTGGCCGGCCAAAGCCAAAGGTGTGGGATTTATGGAAGCTCCACGTGGAGGTTTAGCGCATTGGATAGTTATCGAAAACGGAAAAACGGCCAAATACCAAATGGTTGTTCCTACCACCTGGAACGCCTCGCCCCGGGATCCCAAAGGTCAACGATCGGCCTACGAATCCGCGCTTATCGGAACACCCATCGCCGACCCGCAAAATCCCGTGGAAATTCTTCGTACCATTCATTCGTTCGACCCGTGTTTGGCCTGCGCCGTGCATTTGTATGACCCGCACGGAAAACATATCAGCCAAATTCAAATTGGCGGTGCATGCTCAATTTAATTTGTAAAACCAATCTGTCATGGCCATTGCAATTCCTCAATTCAAACGCGTTTACGTCTGGGAACTTGCCGTGCGTTTTTTCCACTGGCTCACAGTGTTTTCCATGATTGCGCTTATTATCACCGGATTTGTTATCGCTAATCCTCCGGCAATTAACAGCCATGCCGAAGCGGTTCAATCCTATTGGTTCGGTTATGTGCGGCTTATTCACTTTGCCACGGCCTATATACTGATAGCCAATGTATTGTTCCGTATTTATTGGGCTTTTGCCGGCAACCGGTTTGCACGCTGGGATGTATTTTTACCGCTCAACCGGAAGGCATGGGCCAATATTCTGCATGTTCTGCGCGTGGACATCCTCTTGATGAAAGACAAAAAACACCGGCTTTCGAACATCAGTATCGGGCACAACCGCTTGGCGGCATTTGCCTACTTTATCATGTTTTTGATATTTATTGTCCAAGCGGCAACGGGACTGGCACTAATTGCCGACAATTCCAGTTGGTGGTTCCCTAAAATGTTTAAATGGGTGGTTCCACTTCTGGGTGGTGATATCGCAGTGCGCTACGTTCACCATCTGTTTACTTGGTTATTCCTGATTTTTATTACGGTGCATGTTTATCTGGTTTTGTATCATGATTATGTGGAAGCACGCGGCGAGGCCTCGTCCATGATTAGCGGTTACAAGTTTGTGCGCTCCGAACGTATCGACAATAACACCGAATAATGAAACACAATCCTTATGTCCAAACAACCGGATAAAAAACATACCATGATTTCCGACGAAGTGATGGAACTGCAAAAATTGTTCTATCAAACCCACGACTATCCGGGCCGGAAATACAACGATCGTATTTTAGTCCTGGGGATCGGAAATTATTTGATGGGCGACGAAGGTGTCGGTGTTCACGCCGTGCAAGCATTGAGCAAAATCGACTTGCCACCTCATGTGGACATTATGGACGGCGGAACCGGAAGTTTCGACCTGATGCCCATTTTGGCACAATATCCGCTGGTTATTTTCATTGACGCAACCATGGATTTTCGTCCTCCCGGAACCATCGATGTGTTGTATCCCAAATTTGCCGCTGATTTCCCAACCGTTCTCAGCGCTCACGATGTGGGATTGAAAGATATGATCGATGCACTCGAATTTAAAAACGAATTGCCCAAAATTATTCTAATCACCGTTTCCATCGACGGAATGACACCCATGCAAATTCAACTATCGGAAAAAGTCCGTAAGAGCATTCCGCAAATAACCCGGACGGTGTTGGAGATTATTGATAAAATCAAATTCGATACATCAAATAATGATTCAAGCTGACAATACATTGGTAATCAACGGATACAAACTCTGCCCCGGTTTGCGGGCAGAGTTTGTATTTTTGTCTATACATGTATGCCGATGAAAACCTTTCACATCCACTTCAACGGCATTGTGCAAGGCGTGGGTTTCAGGCCCTTCGTCTATCAATCCGCCTTGCGTTTCGGACTGAAAGGTTGGGTGAACAATACCAACGACGGCGTGCATATCGTTTTCAACGCCTCGCCCGAATTGGCACAAAATTTCTATGAATTTCTCCTGGCCAACCTTCCGCCTTTGGCCGTGGTTACGGAAAAAAAATTGGAAAAATATCCACCCGGGAATTTTGACGATTTCCAAATTATCGAAAGCGAAGGAAAAACTCAACCGCAGCTGCTCATCACACCCGACGTTGCGCTATGCCGAGATTGCCGGCAAGAACTCTACGACCCGGCCGACCGGCGTTACCGTTATCCCTTTATCACTTGCACCAACTGCGGGCCGCGCTATTCCATCATCACCTCCCTACCCTACGACCGGCCCAATACGACCATGGCCGAATTTAAAATGTGCGATGTTTGTTCGGACGAATACAACAACCCGCTCGAACGCCGCCATTTTTCGCAAACCAATTCTTGTCCCGACTGTGCGGTGGAAATGCAATGGTATGAAAACGGACAAATCATCGAAAATTTTACGGATTTAAACAAGGTGATCGACTACTGGAACCAAGGAAAAATCATTGCCGTCAAAGGTATCGGCGGATATTTGCTCACTTGCGACGCCACCAACCCGCAAGCCGTTGAAACCCTGCGCCAACGAAAAAACCGTCCGGCCAAACCCTTTGCCTTGATGTATCCCGGCTTGGAAAGCATAAAAAAAGATGTGTTCCTTTCACCCGCCGAAGAACAACAACTGGCCACCCGCCATGCACCCATCCTGCTATTGCCCGTGAAACAACCACCACATCATACTTTGGCATTAAACCTCATCACCAAGGGCTTGAACAAAATCGGCGCCATGCTGCCCTATACGCCGCTTATGGACTTACTGCTGTCGGCCTTCGGGAAACCCATTGTGGCCACCAGCGGAAATATTTCCGGTTCGCCCATCATTCATGCCGATGAATCGGCTATCAAAGAACTTTCCCACATTGCCGACGCCCTGCTGATGAACAACCGCTACATCACCGTGCCGCAAGACGACGGCGTGGAACAAAAATCCATCTACGGTAAGCATATCATCACTCTGCGCAGGTCGCGTGGTAAAGCGCCCATTTACATTCATCCTACACTCCAAGCCAAGCAAAGTGTATTGGGCACCGGCGCCATGCTCAAAAGTGTTTTCGGTTTCAGTCACCGCGGAAAAATTTACATGAGTCAATTCCTGGGCGACACATCGGAATACGAATCCCAGGAAAGCTATGAAAAAGTTTTCCGCCACCTGAAAAAAATCCTTCAACCGCAATTCGATGCCGTAGTTTCCGATTTGCATCCCGGTTATTTTACCACCGACTTTGCCTTGCAAATCAGCCGGAAATACAGTGTCCCGCATTTTCAAATCCAGCATCACTTGGCGCATTTCCTCTCCGTTTTGGGGGAAAATGATTTACTTGAAACGGACGAACCCGTTTTGGGCATTGTTTGGGACGGTACCGGCCTGGGAACCGACGGCCATATTTGGGGCGGTGAGTTTTTTGCTTACCAACCCGGACGGGAAATCGAACGCATAGCGCATATTGGCACATTTAAACATATTTTGGGCGATAAAATGGTGCGCGAACCGCGTATTTCGGCTTTGTCCGTATTGTCGGAATATGCTCCCGGTAAAATTTCATTACTTCAAAATAAATTTAATGACTCCGAATGGGAAAATTATCCCAAAATCATCCGCCAATCCCGACTCCTGTCCACCAGCATGGGCCGTTTGTTTGATGTCGTTGCTTCGATTTTGAACCTTACGGACATTCATTCCTACGATGCAGAAGCATCCATTCGACTGGAAAATTTGGCTTGGCAATATTTTTCGAAAAAAGACATCGATTTTCGTCTTTCATACCTGATTGATGAACTGCCTGAAAATTTTACGGAATTTATTACCGGTCAAATACTTGAAGATTTATTTACAGGAGCGGAAAAATCCCTTATTGCCGCCCGTTTTCATTTGTCATTGGCCCGTTATATTTTCCTCGTGGCCGAAAAATATAACTATAAACACATTGCTTTTTCGGGTGGGGTTTTTCAAAATGCCGTTTTAACGGGATTAATTTTAAAAATATTTGAAAAAACCGCTAAAAAACTATATTTTCACAAAGAACTTTCGCCCAACGATGAAGGTATCGGCTTCGGGCAAATCATTTACGGACTGCAAAAACTGAAAGCATTATGAAATATCTGGACGAATTCCGAAATTCCGAGATAGCCAAAAATATTCTGAACGAAATCAAGAAAACCGTTACACGTCCGTGGATCATTATGGAAGTTTGCGGCGGACAAACCCACAGCTTGGTCAAGAACGGCATTTTGGACATGTTGCCCAAGGAAATAGCCATGGTGCATGGACCCGGCTGTCCGGTTTGTGTTACGCCCTTGCATTTGATCGACAAAGCCGTTTATCTGGCCGAAAAAGAAGGCGTGATTATGTGCAGTTTCGGCGATATGTTGCGCGTGCCGGGTTCGCGTAAAAGTTTATTGGAAGCCAAAGCCGGCGGCGCGGATGTGCGAATTCTATACTCCCCACTCGAAGCCATCCGCATTGCCCAACAAAATCCCGACCGCGAAGTGGTCTTTTTTGCCGTTGGATTCGAAACCACCGCACCGGCCAATGCGCTTGCGGTGCTTCATGCCAAAAAATTAGGTCTTAAAAACTTTTCACTGCTCGTTTCACACGTCTTGGTTCCTCCTGCCATCGAAAACGTGATGGAAGATGTGGACAGCCATATCGACGCGTTCCTACTTGCCGGCCATGTGTGTAGCA
This sequence comes from Flavobacteriales bacterium, assembly GCA_027023475.1. Classification (GTDB taxonomy): domain Bacteria; phylum Bacteroidota; class Bacteroidia; order Flavobacteriales; family Flavobacteriaceae; genus JAADED01. The sequence goes on along the minus strand of JALVVJ010000131.1, from coordinate 9,582 downwards.
TCATGGGCTATTGGGAATATTATCCTCTGGCCGAAAAATTCAAAATTCCGCTCATTGTAACCGGTTTTGAACCCATCGATTTGTTGCAGGGAATATTAATGGCCGTCAAACAATTGGAAGCGGGCAAATACGAAGTGGAAAACCAATACACCCGCGCCGTTACCGAAGAAGGCAATTTGCCGGCACAGGAAATTATTTTCGAAGTATTCGAAGTAACCGACCAAGTGTGGCGCGGTATGGAACTTATTCCCAACAGCGGATACAAAATCAAGGATAAATACGCCGAATTCGATGCCGTGAAAAAATTCAAGGTGGACATCCAAGAAGCCGAAGAAAACCAAAAATGTCTGGCCGGTGAAATCATGAAAGGCATCATCAAACCCTATCAATGTCCGGCTTTTGGCAAGGAATGTACGCCCGAAAATCCTTTGGGCGCGCCTATGGTAAGCTCCGAAGGCGCCTGTGCGGCCTACTATCATTTCTCGGACATGCTCAGGCCCGAAATTTTGGACCTCAACAAAATCAAATCCAAATCCTGAAATGAAAATCCAATTTATCACCACCTCCTTCAACGGCATGGCTCAACGCTTGTGGACCGAACTCGACCGCCACAACCACGAAGTGCATGTGGTGATTTTTACCACACCCCGGGAAGTCATCGAAGAAACCCGCAATTATCAACCCGATTTAATCATTGCACCTTATTTGAACCAAAAAATTCCCGAAGAAATTTGGAAAAATTATACCACATTGATTGTCCATCCCGGCATCAAAGGCGACCGCGGGGCTTCGTCCTTGGATTGGGCCATTTTGCGTGACGAAAAACAATGGGGCGTAACCATCCTGGAAGCCGTGGACAAAATGGACGCCGGCGATATTTGGGCCACCCGGAATTTTAAAATGCGACCCAGTGTTACTAAAAGCGAACTCTACCGGTGCGAAGTAACCCAAGCGGCAGCCCAAGCCGTGCTGGAAGCCGTGGAAAAATTCGAAAGCGGAAATTTCCGGCCCGAACCTTTGGACTATTCCAAACCTGACGTCAAAGGCCGTTGGAACCGAAAAACCCGTGAAGAAGATTTTGCTTTTTCCTGGAACGAACCCACCGGAAATATTTTAAGAAAAATCCGCGCCGCCGACAGCCAGCCCGGGGCTACTACGCTCATCGACGGACAAAAATATCTTGTTTTCGGTGCCTATCCCGAGGAAAAACTTCAAGGAAAACCCGGCGAAATACTTGCCCGCCGGCACTACGGCATTTGCATCGCCACGGCCGACGGAGCGCTTTGGATTACCCAACTGCGGAAACCCGAACCCGAGGCCATCAAATTGCCGGCCACCATGGTTTTGGGCAAGCAAGCCAACCGGATTCCCGTATCGGAACTTTCGCCTTTTGATGAAATTTCCTATCAAACTTGGCGGGATATTCGTTTTGAACAAGACGAAGAAGAACCACGCATCGGATATTTGCACTTTGATTTCTACAACGGCGCTATGAGTGCCGGACAATGCGACCGTTTGCGTGAAACTTTCATTCAAGCCAAAGAAAAGGCCGAAATCATCGTTTTGACAGGCGGAAGGGATTTATGGTCCAACGGCATTCATTTGAACATCATCGAAGCCGCCGGAAATCCCGCCGACGAATCCTGGAAAAATATCAATGCCATAGACGATTTAATCAAAGAAATTATCCTCACCACCGACCGTTACATCATCGCCGCCTTGCAGGGCAATGCGGGCGCCGGCGGTGTGTCCATCGCGCTGGCGGCGGACAAAATTTTGGCCCGCGAAGGCATTGTGCTCAATCCGCACACCAAAAACATGGGGCTTTACGGCGCGGAATATTGGACTTATTTACTGCCGAAACGTATCGGATTTGAAAAGGCCGAACGGATTACGCAGGATTGCCTCCCCTGGGGTGTGCATTTGCTCTACGAAGCCGGTATGATCGACGGCTATCACGGACAACCACCCGAAGAATTCATGCCATATGTCCGGAACGAAGCCCGCAAAGTGGCCCGCTTATCCTACTTCGACAAATTGCTCAAAGCCAAGAAATTCCAACGCATGAAGGACGAGCGTAACAAACCCTTGGAAAAATACCGCGAAGAAGAATTGGAACAAATGCGAAAGAATTTTTACGAGGACAACTGGAACTACAACGAACGGCGGCATTGTTTTGTCCGTAAAATTTTCCGGCCCGATGTTCACCTGCCCGAAAATCTATATTCGGCCCGGCGAAAAATTTTCAGACGACGAAAATGGGAAAGTTATGAATATAACGGAAATAACAAATAAAATTCCAAAGGAAAAATGTGGACTTTTACATTTTTTCGTAGGAAAAAGTGTGTTCAATAACATTTTTTCGTAGGAAAAAGTGTATATTTGTTCTAAAAAACAATGAAACGCTTAGCATATCAATATTTGATTAAGTGGAAAACCAATCCCGCCAAAAAACCTTTGGTCATCAGGGGGGCGCGTCAGGTGGGAAAAACATGGCTGATGAAACATTTCGGCAAAAACGAATATGACGATACGGTGTATGTGAATTTCGAAGAAAGCACCCATCTCCGCTCCTTGTTCCAAGAAAATTTCAACGTAGAAAGGATATTAACGGCACTTCAAGTGGAAACGGGCAAAAAAATCATACCCGGAAAAACCCTCCTTATTTTGGACGAAATTCAAGAAGCGCCCGGGGGATTGACCGCCTTAAAATATTTCAACGAAAGTCCCTTGGAGCTCGATGTTATGGTAGCGGGAAGTTATCTGGGCATGTCCTTGGGGAGTTTTCCGGTGGGCAAAGTGGAGTTTTTGGATTTGTATCCCATGAATTTTGCCGAATTTTTAATGGCCATAGGCGATGAAAACCTGTTGGATTTAATATTGCAAGAAAAATGGGACCTGATCAAAATTTTCAAGGACAAATACATCGAACGCTTGATGCATTATTACATCACCGGCGGGATGCCCGAAGTGGTGAAAACCTATTCGGAGCAAAAAGATTTTACCCGGGTGAGAAAAATTCAAAAAGACATCCTGTTGTCCTATGAATTGGATTTCGGAAAACATGCTCCGGTGGATATTTTACCCAGGATACGGATGGTGTGGGACGCCATACCTTCCCAATTGGCCAAGGAAAACAAAAAATTTATTTTCGGCCACATCAAAAAAGGTGCCCGGGCCAAAGATTTCGAAAAAGCACTCCAATGGCTCGTAAACAGCGGATTGATACACAAAGTTTACAGGATTAGCAAACCGGCACTCCCTTTAAAATCCTATGCCGACGCCAAAGCTTTCAAAGTCTTTTTGAACGATACCGGATTACAGGGCGCCATGGCCGGGTTGGATGTAAAAATTATTTTGGAAGAATCCAAAATTTTCACCGAGTTCAAGGGCGCTTTTACCGAACAATTCGTTATGCAACAACTCAAACTTTGTTTTATGCCTTACTATTGGGCATCGGAAAATGCAAGCGAAATCGATTTTGTTGTGCAATCCGAAAATCAGGTGATGGCCATTGAAGTAAAAGCCAAAGAGAACCTGAAAAGCAAAAGCTTACGCTTTTTCTGCCGGAAATATCATCCTGACAAATGTATCCGGCTTTCCCTGTCCGATTACAGGAAAGAGGACTGGATGGTCAATATTCCCTTGTATGCCGTTACGTCGATTTGTCATAATCCGTATTAACCGAAAAAGAATGTAGCATGAAAAATAAAAAAACCGAATTTCCCTGTCCCGAACCCGATTTCGACTTTCCGGTCATCACCCTGGCCCACGGAAGCGGTGGCAAACTCACCAACAAACTCCTCGATGGTGGCGTTTTCAAACGGCTGAAAAACGACTTTTTGGACCTCCGCCACGACGGCGCCATACTACCCTTGGAAGGGCAAACGGCCTTTTCCACCGATAGTTTTGTCATCAACCCGGTGTTTTTTCCGGGCGGAAATATCGGCGAATTGGCCGTCAACGGAACCGTCAATGATGTGGCCATGTGCGGCGGTATTCCGCAATATCTTTCGCTGAGTTTTATCATCGAAGAAGGCCTGCCGGTCAAAGATTTTTGGAAAATTCTTTGTAGCATCGAAAACGCCGCCCGCGAAGCGGGTGTGTATGTGGTAACCGGCGACACCAAAGTGGTGGACAAAGGCAAAGGCGACAAGATTTTTATCAACACCACCGGCTTGGGAAAAATTCATCCCAAGGCCGATATTTCGCCCGCCCGTATCCGGCCCGGCGACAAAATCATCCTGAGCAACCACATTGCCGCTCACAGTATCGCCATTCTGTCTATCCGCGAAGGATTGACTTTCGAAACCGAAATCGAAAGCGACACCACCAACCTGAATCACGTGATCAAGGATTTACTGGACAAATTCGGTGCTGACATCAAATTTTTCCGCGATCCTACCCGCGGCGGCGTAGCCACGGTGCTCAACGAAACGGCCGGGCAAACGGCTTTGGGCATGGAAATCGTCAGCGAAAATATTCCCGTTTTACCCCAAGTAAAAGCCGCCTGCGAAATGCTCGGCCTCGACCCGCTTTATTCGGCCAACGAAGGTGTTTTCATTGCCATTGTCAAGCCCGGTATCGCTGACGAGATGGTGCATTTCTTGCACCAAAACCCCAAAACCGAAAAAGCCGTCGTGCTGGGCGAAGTAACCGCCGATCATCCCGGCAAAGTGCTGATGAACACCACGCTCGGCGGCCGGAGGGTTGTTCACATGCCCGTGGGCGAACAACTTCCACGCATTTGTTAAATCACCGAAAAACCAAGTTTATGCAAATCAACATCCCACTCATTATCGGTTTTACCGCCGCATTGGTTCACGTGCTCACCGGACCCGACCATTTGGCTGCCGTTACTCCCTTGGTGCTCGAACGTCATTCCAAGGGCTGGAAAATCGGTACCGGATGGGGCTTGGGACACGTTACGGGCATGTTGCTCATCGGTTTGCTTTTCTACTTTTTCAAGGAGCAAATTCCCGTGGAATATATTTCGCAAAACAGCGAACGGTTTGTAGGGCTAATGTTAATGGGCATCGGATTTTGGGCCCTTTACCGCATTCAACGCACACGGCGGCTTACCTATCCACATATGCACGAACACGAAGGCGAGCCCTATACCCACATCCATGCCCACAGCGGGCGCCACGAACATCGCCACAAACGTCCCGGCAAAGCGCTGACCGCCTTTTTTATCGGCATTGTTCACGGTTTTGCGGGAATTTCGCATTTTATCCTTATGTTACCCGTGTTGGGCTACCGTTCCCGCTGGGATTCCGTGCAATACATGCTGGGTTTTGCGGCGGGCATTGTGGCCGCCATGGTGCTTTATGCGTTGGTTATCGAGCGTTTCCGTCGCGTCAAAGGACTGCGCACATTACAATATTTGGGTGCCTTTTTTGCCTTGGCCATAGGCGTTTATTGGCTCGCGGCAAATGCTTAGTTTTTCAGACCCTCCGCGCCCTTCGGGCGCTCCGGGGCTCCGGCAGCCCTGCGGTCTGCCTCCGCGGCTCCACAAGCCGGCGGCTTCCATTGGCCTACAACACTTTGGCCGCGCCTTGTCTTGTTCCGCGGCTCGCAAGCCCTCCGGCTCCGCTTCGCTCCGCCTATGGTCTTGCTCCGCACCTCCGGGAGCCGGCGCGCTCCGCCTGCGGCTTCGCGCTGGTCTCCCCTCGGGCTCCGGCAACCACCTGCGGCGTTTGCCTCCGCGGGCTCGGAGCCAAAGCCCTCACCTGCGGTTCGGAACTTCGTCTCCTCGCCTTTTTTTGATGATTATTAAAACGATTGATAATTTTAACTAATTGATTACCAGTGTTATATTATTCATTAACCCATAACAGGTTCCTCCCAATAACAAAACCCGCCTCCTTACGGAAGCGGGCTTTGCTGGTTATTTTATCCCTTTGACTTTATTCCCCGTCCTGCGCAGCTTTGGCCGCTTCGCAGTTGATAATCTTAAATTCCGTGCGACGGTTCAATTGATGTTGCTCTTCCGAACATTCAACCCCGTCAACACAGCCATTCACCGGCTGACTCTCTCCATACCACTTCGCTATCAATCGGTCGCGCGAAATACCATGACGCGTCAGGTATTTGATCGCCGACATCGTGCGGTTGCGCGACAAACGAATATTGTAGCGCTTGCTCGCACGGCTGTCCGTATGACTGCCTACCTCTACCTTGATCTGCGGATACTTGTTCATCAAGGCAATCACTTCCTCCAACTTCGACTTGTCGCCTTCGCGTATGAAGTATTTGTCCAAATCATAATACAACGGCTGTATCTTATACGAACAAACATCTTCCATCTGCTTCTTCTCACGATTCAACGGTATGTCCTTGGTTAAATTGCCTTCGATGCCCTCGGTCGATACCGTGGCTTCAAAAGCATCATAGCCCTCCTTGTTCACCGCCAAGGTGTATTCATGTCCCGGCTTCACTTTTACCTGATAACGTCCGTCAGGGCCCGCTTCCACACGCTTATACGGCTTGCCGTCTTGCAATACCGTTACCGTGGCCACCAAGGGCTCATTGGTGTGCGTGTCGTAAACCTTGCCAGCCAATAAGTATTCAGCCAAGGCCTGCTTGAAGTCCTTCAAGCCCGTAAATCCGTAAATGTCATCATCGCCCTTGCCGCCTTCGCGATTCGACGAAAAATATCCGTCGTCCCGGGCCGAACGGTATATCAACGCAAAATCATCCGCAGGACTGTTGATTTGCGCTCCCAAATTCACCGGATCTCCTTCCGGCTCGCCTTGGCCGTTCAACTTGACGGCAAAAACATCCAAGCCGCCCAAACCGGGTAATCCGTCCGAAGCAAAGAACAAATATTTTCCATCATCGCTTATGGAAGGAAACATCTCCTTGCCTTCGGTATTCACCGCATCGCCCAAACGTATGGGCGTACCCCAACTGCCATCACCATTTCGCGTTACTTTGTAAAGATCCGTTTGGCCTTTTCCGCCAGGCATGTCCGATACAAAATACAAAGTGTTGCCGTCGGCACTGAGGGCGCCATGCCCGCAAGAATAATCCTTGCTGTTGAAGTGCAAGGGCTTGGCCTGGCTCCATACGCCATTTTCCAAGTGCGATTCGTAGAGCCACAGTTTGTTATCCTGTGTCTTTTCGCCGTAAATGTTGCGCGTTACTATCATCATATCGCCCGCCTTATTGAATACCGCAGGGCCGTCGTGATAGCGCTTGTTCAAATCTTCGGCAAAGGGCGTCATGTTTTGCAAGTCCATATCACCGGTCATGCGCGCCTCAAACAGGTTCAAATAGCGTTGGTTGTTTCCGCCCCATATACGGCCAAAACCGCGGGCGCTGGCAAATACCACGCTGCTATCCTTATAATAGGCCGGCCCGAAGTCCGCATACTTTCCGTTGACCGTTACGTTGTTCAATTTTACATCCGCATTCATCCCTTGCAAATCCTTGTAATAGTCCGGATTGACCATAAAACGGGCCGCTCGGCTGTCGCCGGGGTTTTGCTTGGCATATTTCTCCATCCATACATTGGATTGTTCGTAATCGCCACTGCGGCGTAGCAAGTAGGCATACCGGTACATGTCGGCCGGCTCATACTGTCCCGACTCTATCAGCTTTTCGTAGGCCGCCATGGCTTTGGCCACATCGCCCATCACGTAGTAGGCCTCGGCCAAATTGCGATATACTTGCGCATCCTTGTCCTTGTCGCTCAGCATCTCATAGCTCGCTATCGCCTTCTCGTAATCATAACGGTTGAAATAATTGTCGGCCTTCTTCAAGCGCCATTGCTGGGCTTGAAGACCCGTGGCCAGGCCCAACAGGAGCATCACCGCGGCCATCAGACCGGTTATGCTACGATGGGTTTTTATGTGATTTGTGTATTTCATCTTGTTTTGCTTTTTTCTTTTTTTTTATTAGAAGAATCGCGGTGAACGTATCTTGTCGCGATCTTTGAAATAAAAATCATAGCCCAGCATAAATTCATGCGTGCCGTTCGAATAATTACGCAAAGGCGTGGTGGTGTAATCATATGCATAGCCCACCCGGAAAGCCGGTGTGATGTAGTAATTGATCAAACCGCTCAGCATCGCGCCGTGGCGGTAAGCCAATCCCAAGCCCAGTTTCTTGTACAAATAAAACATACCGGTCAGATCTATCGACAAGGGCGCACCCTCCACCGCCTTGACCAAAAACGAGGGCTTGAACATCAAATTGTCGCTAACATCAAACAGGTAACCGCCGATAAAGAACCAATGCCGCTTGGCTTGGCCCAATTCGATGTTGTTTACCTTTAAGGCCGTGGTGATGAGCTTCGGCACCGCTAGCCCCAAATAACCGCGTTCGCCGTAGTAGTACAAACCCACTCCGATGTTGGGCAACATCTTGCCCTTGAAATCGAATACATACGGGTCGGCTACCACTTCACGACGCAAATCCTCCAAATTGCCCTGGTAAACACCAAGGCCCGCCTTGATGCCCAAACGCAATTTGGACAATGGCGTGATTTGCAATCCGTACGAATAGTCCACAAAAAATTGCGTCTGATGCACCGGGCCCACCGCATCATTGACCAAGGACAAACCCCAGCCCATGTTCTTGTTCGGTACGGGTGAATGAACCGTAAAGGTTTGCGTTACCGGTGCTCCGGGCAAACCCACCCATTGCGTGCGATACAATCCCAATACGCTGATGGCGTCATAACTGCCCGCATAACCGGGATTTACGCTCAATGTATTGAACATGTATTGCGTGTACATCGGATCCTGCTGGGCATGCACGCGCATGCCCAACAGCGATACCGCTAACGTCAGTACCAAAACCAACGTTTTTGCATTGATGTGTCGTTTTATTGTTTTCATAAATACTTTATTTTCTCGTTTTGTTCAACTTATCGATTGATGTAAATGTATCCGGATTTTTTACCGTATTTACCCAAATCGATAATGTAATAATAAGTTCCGGCAGGCAAAACTTCATTCTTCTTCACAACCAAGGGTACATTGGCCTTGCCGTCCCAATTGTTTTGATAGTTCGTTACCTTATATACCAGATTACCCCAGCGGTTGTAGAGTTCGATATGGTTGGGTAAATGAGTAATACCTTGAATGACCCAAACATCATTATTTCCATCGCCATTCGGTGTAAATACTTGGTTAACAATAACACCTATGGTTTTAATTATTGTAGGATCATCGGGTTCTCCGTCACCGTTGGCATCAACATCGGCAGGATTGTCCGGATCGTCGGACTGGTCATCCACCGTTTGGGTTTGACCTGAAACGTCGGTGTATTCGCCTTCGGCTACGGCTTGGTTCACCACCTGACCGGCTTCGATGTCCTGAGCCGTAATTTCATAGGTGGCCATAAAGGTTGAACTGTCGGTTTGGCCGGGCGCCAAGGTAATAGGTCCTCCGCTAACATCCACCAACGGGTCATCGATGCTTACATTCGTCAGAGTTACATTACCCGTGTTGGTTACCGTAAAGGTGTAGGTAATGGTTTCGCCCACATCGGCCAGTCCGTCGCCGTTTTCATCATTGAAATGACCGGTTTTGGTAACCGAAATACCCGGATGTTGAGGAACAAGGGTGTGCG
>JALVVJ010000130.1 GCA_027023475.1 Flavobacteriales bacterium | reverse complement strand
ATGCGTATCGAATCCACGCGATGGGCCGAAAACCGCCTTGGATACAGGAAGTAGGCGTCCTTGACAAACGAAGTGAGCAACACATCCTTTTGGCCGGCCGCATCGCGAATGTGCAGGCGCTCCTCATACACCGGATCGCTCAGCGCATTGATGTCGGCGGTCAGTTCCACAAAAACATAAATACTGTCGCCCGGCGGAATTAATACATTTCGGAATTTTTTTCCCGCCACGCCGTCCACATTCAGGCGGTAAAACGACGCATCGCCATTGTCCAAAGCAATTTCGTCCAAATAAATGCTATGCCCCGCCTCATTGTAAATTTTAAAATGATAGGTCGGACTGGAAATCCCCGTAAACACCGAATCCAAAAACACCGTATCGGCACTGACGCGGAAATCGCCGTGCGATGCTTGGGCTTCGAAGGATTTGCGGCAACCACCCAGGCCCACAGCTACAAGCAATCCCGTGATGAAAATCAACAAAGGTATTTTTCGAATCAGTCGGAACATATGCAATAATAACGCTTAGTGTTCCACAAAAGTATAAATCTTTACGCGATTTGTTTTTTGGCGTTCCGGCGCCCTGCGGTCGCCTCCACGGCTCCACAAGCCGTCAGGGCGCCGGCGGCGGAATGAAAATTCCGCTGCCGGCGGCGCAAAATTTTAGCGGCACTTGACAATAAAGGGCTAAAAATTCCGGTTACGTCATTCACGGAAAGCACCACCCTGATTTTGCGCCGCCGGCCCGCGCCTGCGGCGCGGCGCCGGCGCCCTTTGTCTTGCTCCGCGGGCTACGAAGCCACTTGCCGCCTTCGCTACGCTCGGGCGGCTGCGGTCTTCTTCGCCGGCTCCGGGAACCTGCGGCTTCCGAAGGCCTGCGCCAAAGGCCACGCCTTGTTTCCCTGCGCTGCTTCGCAAGCCCTGCGGTCTTGCTCCGCTTGCTTCGGAGCCGCCTGCGGCGTCTCCTTGCGACCCTCGGAGCCCTTCGGTCTCCTCGGGGAGCGGCGAACCCGCAGGGCGGTTTCGCCTTCAATGTTTGCAGTAGGACGTTAATCATAGACCCGGATATTCCAATCAAAGCCGGATGTATCATTGTGGACGCGCGATTTATGGCGCGCACCTTATTATCGCGCCAGGGATGGGAGCGGTTATGCGGTGCAGGGGCGGATGTGCTTTTGCGCCGCCGGCAGGGGCTCGCAGCGCAAGAGACCATGGCGGGGGCATTGCAAAAGCCAACGCACCCAAGCCGCATTTGAGCGGACAGCCCGGCGGCTGCCGCGTGAACGCGCCGCCGGATGAGCCGAAGGTGAAAGCCGGCGGCTTGCGTGAACGTGAGCAGCCGGGCGCCCCAAAAATTCAAAATACCGCTTGCAGGGCTATGTTTCCCGTGTGGATCACCGGCTCGGTGCCGTTTTTGCGCATTTGGTAGAACACTTGTAAACGGATATTCCGGTAGAGCCGGCGCATCCAACGCAGGTCGAAAATCCAGTTGTTGCCCGGGCGTAAACCCTCCAAAATCACATAGCCGGCAGGCGAAAGCGGATTGCCCTCGTATTGCACGGCGGCATAACGAACCGAAAGGCCGAAACGATCGGGCCGGGAATTGCTATGCCAATCGTAGCGCAACCGGGCATCCCAAGCGGTCATTGGCGAAGTGCCGGCATAGCGGCGGGTGTGCATCAAACGGGTTTCCCAAGTGTTTTGTTTGCTCCGCCGCCCGGCAGCCAGGCCGCCTTCGTAGCTTTGAACCGACAGGTTTTTGAGCACGTAAAATTCCGAACGGCTCGAAGTGTATCGATTACTGAAAAACACTTCCCACCAAGGGCCATTGGCGGTCGAATAACGGGCCGTCCAGTGCTGCAACCGGTTGAAATGCAGGTTTTTGCCATTGTAGGTAAATTGCGTCAGGGCGCGCAGGTCGATCCGGTAGCGGAGCCGCAATGCCTCGGCGGGTTGCCAGCTTTGTTCCCATTGCAGGCCGTCGTTGCGCTCGTCGGCGGCGGTGCCGGCTACCCAAAAAGCGCCGGTATGCCCACGCAAGGCCGAACGGTCGGATTGCACCTGCAACCGGAAACGCCAACGCAGCAATGCCGGCAGGCCGGCCCACCGGCGGACCGGGTCGAAAGTTCCGTCGACATTCCATTGCTGGCGCACGGCCGGCAAATACTTGACCGATGGAAGAACCACCATAATATAGTCGGCGCGGTCGGAATAATAGGCCGGCTCGAACTCACCGTCCTGCGCAATGCCATCGCCGTTGTAGTCGTTCCACACGTATTGGCCTTGGCCTTGGGGCACCCGGCGGTAGATCACTTCGTTGCGTATTATCCTTGAACCTGCGCGGGTGGTTTGCAAGTTCCAACGCAAGGCGCGGGTGCTGTCGTTGCCCGCCCAACGGGCCGTGAGGTCCCATTGCGGATTTTGGCTTTCGGGCCGGTTGTCCAACCGGCGCAGTTGCAGGGCAAAGCGATTGTTGCGGCCTTTGAATTGCCAACGGGCTTTGACGATATGTTCGGCCCGGGTGGTGTTCCATCGCGTATGACGAATGCTGTCGGCTATGTTGTTCCGGTATGACAGGCGTAAAGTGTGCTTTCCAAGCAGCCATTGCAGGCCGGTTTCCCACTGATTGAGCCGGTAGTTGAGCGAATCGGGAAGGCCGGAACGGGTGCGATTGCGCTGCTCCCGTTGCCAAAGCACAAAGGGTCGCCAGTTTCCTTTCGTATGCTGCAATGCTGTTTCCAGGCGATAAAAACCGCGCCGGCCGGCGGGTGCACGGCCGCCCACAAGCCGGAAATGCAAATGCTGTTGCCATTGCCCGAAATTTGCATTTTGGGTCAGTCCGCCTTGGAACAAATCCGCCGAATCGGCCAAGCGTAAACGGGCCAAGCGGGTTTGCACCGAAAAGCTACTATCGGCCCAAGCTCCGGTGGCTTCGATATGGGTGAAATTTTCAGCAGGCAGTTGTTCCAGGTCCCAAATGTGCAAAAAACCGGCTTGCTGGACCGGATCGGGCGAACGGTAGCCAGCCGGAAGATTTTGCCAAATCAGGTGGGCGGATATTTTTTTTCCCCGGGGTTCGAAACCGATTTTCCCGGCCGTTGCAAGGGTGTTTGTCCGGTTTTTGCGTCCGGCAAAAAGCAAGTTGGGGTTCCGGTAGTGATACACCGATTGGAAATCCGTATTCCAATTTGTGGTTTTTCGGTGCCAGCGGAGTCCGGTATAACGCCGGTCGGAAGGGGGGCGGATGCGCACGTAGGGCACATACTCACCTTGTCCGGTTCCGGCATAAACAAACACCGGCCCTTGGGCCAAATAACGGTCCAACAGATAATTGCCTTTTCCCGGGCCCACATAGGAAAATTGCACCGTGTAGCGTGTGGCGGCATTGTTTTGCGCAGGCGAATAAACAAAATAGAACCCACTACCCGAATTTTGGCGTTCATACAATATGCCTTCGTCTTGCGGACCGGCTTCGCGCCAACCGGGCACCCATAGCATTTCTTCGCCGGGGTTTTGACGCAACCAAGCTGTGGTGGTGCTGTCCAAAACAGTGAGTAAACTTTGATGCGGATTGTCGGTTTCGTTATACCAGAACCATTCCCAGGTATTTTTTCCTTGCTTCCATTGTGCGCGGTCGAAGGACGACCATCGCACGAACTGACGGGCGGCATATTGGAATTCCACCGTCAGCCGGTCGCCGGTGTTAATGTCAAGTTCGGGATTGAGCCGGAATTGTGCACGGGCATAATCGATTTGATAATCCTTGCCGGGCCCGGCGGTAAGGCGGCGGCCGTTCAGGAAAATCCGCTCGCTACCGTGCAAGATGTAAATTTCGTGTTCGCCCGAACTTGTTTGCAAAGCAAACGGCCCTAATTCGCCGGTGCGGAGAGTAAATTCGCTACGGGCGTAGCGGCCTTTTTGTTGGGCAACGGCCAAGCCGGTTTTGAGGGTTTTGGTTTCGTAGCCCACACCCAAACCTTTGTTATCACGCATAAAGACAAGCAATGGACTGTGGTATTGCCAGAGGGTATCGCCACCTGCGGCTTGCCAGCCGGGCCCTTGGATGCGGACATAGATACGGTTAAGGTCTTTGAAGGTGGTTGTAACGCCTTCGTAGCCCATAGGCAGGTTGTCGTCGCGAATGTGTGCTTGTAATTGAAGGTTATCCGAAACAGCGCCGCTCAGCCGTAAATCCAGACGGCTTTGCGGGACGGCATTTTGGCGGTTGCCGGCCAAAAGTCCTTGTTCCCAGATGCCCGAAGTTTGCAGTCCGCCCAGCAAGGATTTTCCGGGTGGATTCCGGTTGTTGAATGCATTGGAGGATATGGGGTTTATTGTGAGCAAACGGTCGGTTCCATACCAGGAAGCCGGATACCGGTAATATTGGATGCGAACGGAATCGGGATGGTGGATTGTGTCTTTCCAAATGATGCGGGCCCGCACAGGATCCTTGACCAACAAACTGTCGGCGTATGGTTTCCCGTGGAGGGTGGAAATGATGATGTGGTCGGGCCAAACCGAAACACTGTCGAAAACCATAAGCGGTCGCCAAGCCAGGATGGTATCGCGCTTTTGCAGGGGGATGACTTCCTGTGCCGTGGAAGGCCAAGAAAGCGTAAGAAAAGGAAATGTCGCAAAAATGAGCTTCCAACGCATACGGAAATAACGCTTGGGGCTTCAATTTATGTTTTTTCTATGGCAAAAGAAAAACCGGCCGCTCATCAACCGGCCGGTTCCCCTAATGGTTAACCCTATGAAAACAACAATCAATCCTCGTTGAAGCGTTTTTCCACTTCGGCCCAATGGATTACGTTAAAAAAGTCATCGATATAGTTGCCGCGTTTGTTTTGGTGTTTGAGATAATAGGCGTGTTCCCACACATCCATACCCAGGATGGGCGTGCCCGGACAATCAACAAATTTCATCAGCGGGTTGTCTTGGTTGGGTGTGGAGCACACATAAAGCCGGTCGCCGTCTTTCATCAGCCAGGCCCAACCGGAACCGAAACGGCCCAAACCGGCTTTTTTGAAGGCGGCCCGGAAGTCGGCAAAGGAACCGAAATGCTTGTCGATGGCTTTTTTCAATGCACCGGAAGGTTCGCCACCTCCGTTGGGCGACATAATTTGCCAATAGAGCAAATGGTTCCAATAACCGCCGCCATTGTTACGAATGGCGGTGTCGTCGGGTGAAATGGAACCCAAAATTTCTTCGATGGACTTGCCTGCAAAGGGCGTTCCTTCGATAGCGGCATTCAGGCCGTTGGTATATCCTTGGTGATGACCCAAGTGGTGAACGCGCATGGTGGCTTCGTCAATATAAGGTTCCAGCGCGTTATATGCATACGGTAGATCGGGAAGTTTGAACATTTTGTTTCGTTTTTTATTTAGAACAAATTTAAATAGAAAAAAGGCAAACCCAACGGGTTTGCCTATCAATATGCGTAATAATCTTATAAAAGCAATTTATATTACCAATAAAATCAGTAGCGTTTTACCAATGCGCGCACCAATTCGCGAACCACGGGTTCGGCTTTTTTGGCTTCTTGTAACACTTCCTGGTGGTTGACATTTTTGATAAAATCTTCGTCGCCCAAATCGGTGATGACCGAAATGCCGAATACTTCCATACCCATGTGTTTGGCCACAATGACTTCGGGCACGGTGCTCATGCCCACGGCATCACCGCCCATGGCTCGCACCATTTGATATTCGGCCAGGGTTTCGAAGGTGGGGCCTTGCAAGCCCAAATAAACACCTTTGCGGAATTGGATGCCGCGTTCGCGGGCGTAATTTTCTACGATTTCGATCATTTTTTGGCTATACGGTTCGCTCATATTGACAAAGCGCGGTCCGAAGCGCTCATCATTGGGACCACGAAGGGGATGTTCGGGAAAGAAATTGATATGATCTTTGATAATCATCACATCGCCGATGCGAAAATTGGTGTTTACACCGCCCGATGCATTGGAAACAATCAGTTTGTTGATGCCCATCAATTTCATCACCCGTTCGGGAAAGGTTACTTCATACATGTTATAACCTTCGTAGAAATGAAACCGGCCGTTCATGGCCATTACGTATTTTCCTTCGAGCCAGCCCAGAATCAAGGAACCCTTGTGTCCTTTTACGGTGCTTACGGGGAAATTGGGAATTTCGCCATAGGGAATTTCGTCGTCGATTTGGATGTCTTCGCTCAATGTGCCCAAACCGCTTCCCAAAACGATGCCGTATTCGGGGATTTGGTCGGCAATGTCTAATAGCCGGTCGGCGGTTTCACGGGCTTTGTCATAAAGATTTTGTGGATTTAATCTGCTCATAAATCAAATGTTTTAAAAGTTTTTCATCACCGGATTCCAACGCAAAACGTATGGGCACATAGGCCGCAGCGGGAAATCCTTCCTGCAATTTTACGAAATCTTTTTCAGTCGTAAGGATGCGTTTGGCACCCAAGCGATGAATTTGTTTGCGGATGCGTTCCCGGGTATGTTTGTCGTAGTGATGATGGTCGGGAAATTTCAGGTGGCTAAATTTCAAGTTTTTGGATTTTAAATAATCCATAAGCGGTTTAGCGTCGGCTATGCCGGTGATTAGCAGGAAAGGTTCTTTTTCCCATATTTCCCAGGGAATTTCCTTTTCAGCCGCATCACGTGGCGTTTCATAAACAATGGAAGCAAACAAAACCGGTTTACCGTATTTTTCCAAGGCGGTAAGCAAAGATTTTTTCCGGCCGGCGGTAGCATGGGGTGGGGTTTTGGTAACGACAATAAGGTCGGCGGCACGGGCCCTGTTTTTGAGGTCGCGCAGGCGTCCGGCCGGGAAAAGCCGATCGTAAACAAAAGGGCGATAGAAAGGCGTAAGCAACATTTTCATACCGGCTTCCACTTTGCGGTGTTGCAGGGCATCGTCCAAAAGAATCACTTGCGGATTGACGTGATGTTGAAGCAATCGAATTCCGCGGGCGCGGTTTTCGTCCACGGCTACCACTATTTCGCTGCCGAATTTCCGGTAGAGTTGGAAGGGTTCGTCGCCCAAACTCAGGGGGGTAGTATCCTTGCCGGCCATGACAAAACCCTTGGTGCGGCGTTTGTAGCCACGGCTGAGTACGGCTGTGCGGTAATCGTTTTTGAGCAAGCGTACCAAATACTCGGTCATAGGCGTTTTTCCCGCGCCACCCAATTGCAGGTTGCCTACGGCAATCACCGGAAGTGAAGGCCGGTAAACAGGAAACAAGCCGGTGTCATACAAAAGATGTCGAAACCGGAGTATGCCAACCAACAGCAGGGCAAAAGGCATAGCCAAGATTTTCAGGAGGGTTTCCATAACCGTAATATCAGTATTTCGACCAAAACGAATACTAAGGCCAACCAAAGGAAGAGGCGAGTAAAGTCCTTTGCGCCATTGGCAAGGTTTGTGGGTTTGGCAGTGGAAAGCAGATATGCATTTTCCGGCAGGCCTTTTAATCCGGTTTGGGTAAACGGACTACGGCATACGCGCCTGTCGATGTTCAGTGCCCGGAAGCCCAGCGTGTCGTTTCCGTGGGCCAAAGCATAGATGCCGGCTTGAAGATGATGCACATCGGGGTAAAGACGCCGCTTGCCGTTGTGTATTTCTTGGTAGGGTATCCGGCTTTCGGTGCCATGTAGTAAACGAACGGGTGTTTCGTCGGAAGGAGCGGGTACATCGATAACCAAATTATCCGTGCAATAATCATAGAGCGATTTATCCGGCCCGCCGTCATGGGCCCAGCGGTAAAACAGGCCGCTCATCAGGGGCGAAAGGTAAAAATTGCCATAGGGTTCGTCGATGGCTCCGAGAAAAATCCACCATCGGCCTTGCCGTGTCAGAAACGGGTGATCATTTTCGAGAAGTAAAGGTGCCACAGATGAAGCAGCCGGTGAAACATAATGCAAACCGGTAAAGGGTGTAAAAACTTTTTGGGGACGCCTGCTAAACATGCCTTGGAAAACCGGATCGCGCCAACGAATGCCCAAAACTTGGAGCCGGGTGGTATCGGGCCGGGCACCCGGTCCGAAAAACAAAAGGTCGTTGGCGGAATGTCCGGAAGGGACAAAAACCAATGTGGCGTGCGAAAAACGTTCGGCCATCCGGTTACGATGCAGAAAGTTTTTCCAACCACGAACAACGACCAAATCGTATTTTTCGCCGTGCTCGTAGGGAATGTGTCCGGGCTTGGCCTGTTCCCAATACACATCGATGACCTCCCACAGTTTTTTCCAATAATCGGGAATGCTGTCGGCCACTACCAAAACATGCGGTTTTTGCAGTGGAGGTAAACTGAAATACAATTTGTCGTCCCAGGACCAATGGCCGTCGGAAGCGGTGCGCACCATTGCGCGGGGAGCGCCGGATTGTTTATCGATGTGGAAAAAGACGGTATCGATGCTGTTGGCGGCAAGTTTGATGCTTTGTTTGCCCAGTAGGTGTCCGCCGCTTTCCAAGCTTATCGCCGTACGGGTTGCGGGGCCATAGCGGCGCAGCACACAAGCCAGGCGGTAGGTTTGTTCGCCGGCACCGGACACATAAAGGGTGTCGATGGAGGTGTTTACATATTCCCGGGGCGAACGGATGTAGAAAAAATATTCGTTTTGCGGAAGCAAAAATTTACGGATACTGCTGTCCAATCCGTGTCCGGTGGAAAGAAAAAAGATTTTCTTTGGCAAAGTGTCGTAGCGGTTGATGCGTTGAAGGATTTGTCCGGGTGGGGTGGTCAGGCAGCCAGTGGCATTTCCGGCATATTGGCGTAGCCAATCGCCGGATGATAATTTTTGCACCCTTCCCGAAGCATCGATCGTGTGCCATTCGGGACTTTGCCGGATGATTTCACGGGTTTTGGCATCCAGTTCGCCGGCAATGCTTTGTGTTCCGCTTCG
>JALVVJ010000129.1 GCA_027023475.1 Flavobacteriales bacterium | reverse complement strand
TCGGGCAACGGCATCCTGGGTAGCCGCAACCTGGAATTGGAACCGGGCCATTCGCCCGAACAGGCCCGTTCGGGCGACACCCTGCAAAGCGCCACCGCCGGCGGATTCAGCGAAATGCTCGGCTCGGCACAGGAACAACTGGAAGCCCTGATTGTGAATACCAACAACTTGATTCAGAACCTTAACCTGGTGTTCGACACCACAAATCGCCGCAACCTTAAACAATCGCTTGAAAACCTGCGGATTATGTCGAACGACCTGACACGGCTTACACGGCAAACCAATGCCTTGCTCGCCGCCAACCGCAGCCGCATCGACCAAACCCTGACCAACCTGCAACAAAGCAGCGGCGATATGAAGCAAATCACCGAACGGCTTAACAAAACCGATTTTGAAGTTTTGGTCAAAAACCTGACCGAAAGCAGTGAAAAACTCAACCTGATTTTGCAAAATTTGCAACAAGGAAAAGGCACGGCCGGCAAACTGATGAAGGACGAGGAACTGTATAACCAACTGAATCAAACGCTGCAAAACCTGGATGCGTTACTACGTGATTTGAAAGCGCATCCCAAACGCTACGTCCATTTTTCGGTTTTCGGCCGCAAGGACAAACAGGTAAAAGACTGAGCGATGCAATATCTGGACAACCTTCTTTTTGTTATCCTACTGGCCGCGGGTATCGGATATTTTGCCCGCAATGTGCGCAAAACCATACGTAACATTAAATTGGGCCGGCCGTATCCGGTCAACGACCGCAAGGGCGAACGATGGCGCAATATGTTGCTGAAAGCCCTGGGTCAGAAAAAAATGTTCAAGCGTCCCGTTCCCGCCCTGCTCCACCTGGTGGTTTATCTGGGTTTTATTATCATCAACATTGAAGTCATCGAAATTATTATCGACGGCCTTTTCGGCACACATCGCGTGCTGCGTTTTATGGGAGGATTTTATAATTTTCTGATAGGCGCGTTCGAAATCCTTGCCATTTTGGTCATTGTGGCGGTTACGGTGTTTTGGATTCGCCGAAATGTGCTCAAATTGCTGCGTTTCAATATGCCCGAAATGGAGGGCTGGCCCAAGCGCGATGCCAACCTAATCCTGTATTTTGAGTTTGTGCTTATGTCGGCCTTTCTGACTATGAACGCCGCCGACCTGAAACTGCAAATGATGCAATACGGACACTATGCTTCGCATAGCGGCATCGTGGGCAGTTTTCCCATTAGCCGTTTCCTGCTGGGTATTTTACCGGATAATCCGGAGGCCTTGGTAGCCATCGAACGCAGTATGTGGTGGTTTCACATAGCAGGTATCTTGGTTTTCCTGAATTACCTGTATTTTTCCAAGCACTTCCACATTTTGCTGGCGTTTCCCAATACCTATTTCGCCAAACTTCCGCCCTTGGCCAAATGGGACAACCTGGAAAGCGTAAAACGCGAAGTGGAATTGATGATGGACCCCAATGCCGACCCTTATGCGGCACCCACCGGCGATGAACCGGAACCGGAACGTTTCGGCGCCAAAGATATTTTCGACCTCAAATGGATTAACATCCTCAATGCCTACACTTGCACCGAATGCGGCCGGTGTACGGACGTCTGCCCCGCCAACAATACAGGAAAAAAACTTTCGCCCCGCAAAATTATGATGGACGTGCGCGACCGCACCGAAGAAGTGGGCAAAAATATCGATGCCAACGGCGGCACATTCAAAGACGACGGAAAATCCCTGATGGATTATATTTCGCACGAAGAAATTTGGGCTTGTACCACCTGCAATGCCTGCGTGGAAGAATGCCCGGTGGAAAACAACCCGATGGACGTTATTGTTCAATTGCGTCAATATTTGGTAATGGAAGAAAGCGCGGCCCCGGCCGAACTGAACATGATGTTTACCAATGTGGAAAACAACGGCGCCCCTTGGCAATACAGCCAAGCCGACCGCTTGAATTGGGTGAACGAATAATCAAAAACGCCGGCTATGTTGAAGCGAATGCGTAAAATCGGGCGAAAAATCATTTACCGCTACAAAAAACGGTATGAACTCTATAATGCCAAAGACAACCGCGGTAACAATGTAAGCCCGGTACTGCCACTGGGCATAATGAATTTCCTGATCGACATCGACGGCACCATTTGCGACGACGTGCCCAACGAAGAACCCTGGCGAATGCGCACCGTGGAACCCTATCCCGACGCCCTGGCCACCATCAACCGCTGGTACGACCAAGGACATATCATCACTTTTTTTACCGCCCGTACCGAAGCGCACCGGAAAATTACCGAAGAATGGCTACGCAAGCACGGTTTCAAATACCACGGTATTATTTTCAACAAACCGCGTGGCGGAAATTATCACATTATTGACAACCATATCGTAAGGGCAACCCGCTACAAGGGTAAATTCACCGATTTGGTCGAAAAAGAAGTAACCATCAAAGTTTTCAAAGAATAAAGTAGCATGGACAAAAAAGAACTGAACGTAAAAACCATGGCCCAAGCGGCAGCCGAAGGGCATAGCCCCGAGTACTTGTATTGGGTAGGATGTATGGGTAGCTATGACGACCGGGCCAAAAAAATCACCCGTTCGTTCGTTCGTTTACTCAACGAAGCAGGCGTGGATTTTGCCGTTTTGGGCACCGAAGAAAGTTGTTCGGGCGACCCGGCCAAACGGGCAGGCAATGAATTTCTTTTCCAAATGCAAGCCATGGCCAATATCGAAGTGATGAACGGCTACGGCGTCAAAAAAATCATTACCACCTGTCCGCATTGCTACAATACTTTTAAAAACGAATATCCCGGGCTGGGCGGGAACTACGAAGTGATTCACCACAGCGAATTGCTCCAACAATTGATGGACGAAGGCCGGTTAAAACTCAAAGACAACCCCTTTGCCGGCAAAACGGTTACCTATCACGACCCTTGTTACTTGGGCCGCGGCAACGACCAATACGAAGCACCACGACAAGTGCTGGCTTCGGCCCGTATTGAAGTGCGCGAAATGCCGCACCACCGCGAAAATGCCGTATGTTGCGGCGCCGGCGGCGCGCAAATGTTCAAGGAAGCCGAACCCCAACGCGAAGAAATTTTTACCTTTCGCACCCGCGAAGCCCTTGAACTCAAACCCGATGTTATCGCTACGGCCTGCGCTTTTTGCAACACCATGATCACCGACGGTGTAAAACACTACAACAAAGAACAAGAGGTCAAAATCCTGGATTTGGCGGAGATTTTGGTGGAGGGGATTGATGGTGAATAGAAAAAATTTTATACAAAAAAACCGGTGGACGAACCACCGGTTTCGGCCAAATTAATCCCTAAGTGTTATTGTTTTATTAGTTTAAAAATGGCCTCCTGATTTTGATGGCTTTTGATATGCAGGAAATAAATGCCTGCCGGCAAAGCACTCAGGTTCAATTCGGATTTGAATTTACCGGAATATACAGTTTGTCCTTGAACATTCCGGATGCTTATGTTTTCCATTTCGGAAGCATCTTTCACATCAATGCTAATCACATCGTTAAACGGATTGGGAAAGACTACAATGTTAGCAGTAAAAGCTTTGTCAATACCAAAAACATCGCACTCGGCTTGGGTTTCTACGAAATGTGCCGTGTTATCAATATGCCAGTTAGATAAGTAGGAAGCATTCTTATCATCAACAAAGACACACGTAAGATTCGGATTATTTTGGGCATAAAACCAACCTATATTGGCATTATTACTGTTTCGTACATCCAAAGTAGTTATACCGGTATTATTGAACCATACACCATGCAAATCCGGTTTGTTTGATAAATCAACATCACCGGTAAGGGAATCATTTCCATAGATGGCGACATAATATAAATCAGGCATATTATTGAAAAGTCCGGCTGGTATTTCACCGGTCAGTTGATTATTTCCAATCCAGAAGGATATCATATTTGTTAGATTTGAAAAAGTGGTAGGAATAGTCCCTGTGAGTGGGTTGTCCTCGACTGAAAACCACTTTAATTTCGTTAAATTTCCTATTTCCGGAGGAATATTACCAGTCAATTGATTGTGCCACAATGAAATACCTTCCAAATTTGATAAGTTTCCTATTTCAGAAGGGATTGACCCCGACAAATTATTATATCCTAAATCTAACTCCTGTAAATTATTCAATATAGTAATTTCAACGGGAATATTTCCGGATAAGTTATTTTTAAATAAATCAATTTTTTGTAAACTTAATAAATTACCAATTTCGGAAGGAATATTTCCCGTCAAATTATTGTAACTAAGCCATAATGTTTCTAAATTTGACAAATTCCCAATTGAAGCGGGAATGTTTCCGTGTAAATTGCCTGAATAGGTAGACCCGTTTCGGCGAAGGCTTAATTTTTTCAACCGGGTTAAATCTCCGATACTTGCCGGAAGCATACCTCGAAGGTTATTATTGTCCAAATTTATTTCCGAAACCCTGTCGCCTTCCACTTGAACTCCATACCAATTATAAACCCTGGCATTGGTGTTCCAATTATCATTATGAGTCCAATTGGGACCATCAGTAGCATTGTATAATGCAATTAACGCATCCCTATCCGATTGTACCACGGTTCCATACATATGAATAACACTACGATTGATGGTCAAATCCGGGATAACCGGGCTGTTTGCCCTACAAACATAATCTCCTAAATCACTATGCTGCGCATTGGTAATATTGTAGGTTTGAGATGTTGCTCCCGGAATGATTGTGTCGTTGCGATACCATTGATAGGTAACTCCGGTTCCGTTTACGGTGGGCATGGTAAATGTATAATTATTTCCGTAAGCAACATCATAGGACAATTCCACATCCACGGGATTCATGGGAGCATACCAAAAAGTACCGTTATTGGATTGAATCAAATTATTGATAGCATTAAAATGGGGTTCCAAATCGGCAAATTGGAAATCGTTATATGCGATGTATAAATATTTTAAATTAGCGTTGCCACTCAAATCCGGAAAAGTTCCTGAAAAATGATTCCGACTAAAGAAAACTCTTTCCAAACCGGTCAATCCGCTAAGAGTTGCCGGTATTGTTCCTGATAAGTTATTTCCCTGTAAGTTTATCCTTTTTAAATAGGTCAAATCTCCCATTTCATTGGGTAATGTACCGTTTAGATTATTCCATGACAAGCTTATTCCCGTCACATGATCCGCACCATTGATATTTTCTACCGTAACGCCATACCAAGAACTAACGGCATTGGAGGTATTCCAATTGTCATTGTACGTCCAGTTGGCACCGTCGGTGGCGTTGTAAAGGGCTATCAAAGCGTCACGCTCGCTTTGCGGAACTTGGGCTTGCATAAAACCAGCGGCCAGAAGTAATAGGAAAAGGGTAATTTTTTTCATAGTAAAAGAATTTCAATATCGAATTTGTTTACTTATTACGTTCAAAAATAATACACCACATATGGCCAACAAACAAATAATGAAATACTGGCATTTTCCAATGAAAACGTAGGAATATTATCAATCCTCACGGGCATTTTTTAGGGCCATTACATTCAAATTTCTAATCGCCGAAATGATAAGTAGGAGAATGGAAACGATGATAATGCCAACAAAACTTCCGCCGGCCGTTTTAATAGCCCTAAATTTTTCATTAATATCATTTAAAAAAAACTTACTCCGGAAAATAAAATGCCATCCGTTTGTTAAACTCGTCCTTATAGGTGGAGGAAATATTCAACTCCCTGTCCCAAATCTTTATCGTGGCTCCATTGATACGCCCCAAAAATTTATCGGATAAAATGTTTACTATATACTTCTGATTGATACGCACAAAATTATAGGGCAAAATCATTCCCAATTCATTCAACGACTTTTTCATAAAAAATACTTCTCCTTTGCGGTTCATAAACCACAAGTAATTGGTGCCTACCTCTTCCAACCGGCCGTTTTCGTTTTCGAAAACATCCGTCGAAAAAAACAAGATTTCGCTAAACGGAACCTGCACCTTCGAAACGGTTTTCAAATCGTAATCCTTGATTACATCCTTGTAATCTACTAATCCCGTTACGCCCAACGGCTGTGTTACCGGCCGTTTTTTATCATTGAGCTTGCTCAAAATTGCCGCTATGTTCAACAGTAAATTATCTTTTTCCAAAACGGGCTTGGTTTTAACCAAGTATAATTCGGGTGAAGTAGCCAGGGCTTTACGGAACGTGCTCCTGTCGCTAAACTCAGTGATGTATATAAATGGAATTTTATATTCCTTATTTAATTTATGTGCCAAATCAATGCCCGTTTCGGCACCCTGTAATTTAATGTCCAACAAAACCAAATCCGGACGGTTTGTCTTAATTTGCTTTATTGCCTCTTTTACACTCGGACTATAATCCAACACCTCATAACCCTCTTCGGACAAAAGCCCACGGAAATTTTCATATAAAAAATACTCATCTTCAACAACTAAAATCACGGGTTTTATACTATTCATTAATTTGATTATTTTAACGTTACAAATTTAATAAACTCAAAATATTTTTTCAAGAAACTTTTTTATTGAGTTTTCATCAAAATATATCATATTCTCATAAAAGAATAAATAATTTTCACCCGAACGCCAACTCCATATGCATCCCCTTATCGTGATACAACTTCAACCGGGCACCCATCTGTTTGGCCATGCCTTTCATTATCCTGATGCCGTAGGAATCGCTCCGGTCAAAGTCGATTTCCTTTTCAGGCCCCGGGCCGTTGTCATTGAGTTTTAAAACATATTTATCGCCCGATTGTTCCACCACCATATCTATCCGGCCCGGATAGGCCTTGTCCTTGAAGGCGTGCTTGAACGAATTGGACAAAAACTCCGCCACAATCAAACCCAACGGAAAGGTTTTGAGCGGATTCAACTTGATTTTTTCATCCATCCGGATGTTTACCTCCACATCATCGCGCCCGTAGGTTTTTTGCACGCTTTCCGCCAGTTTTTCCAAATAGTCTTTCAAACGCAGTTCATACACATTTTTTTCCTTGTAGAGTTGTTCATGAATTTTGTGGATGCTCATAATCCGCGCGTGCAAATCGTTCAAACGGGCTTGTAGTTCAGGTTCACGGAATTGGTTTTTGATTTCGTCCACCAACGAACTGATAACACCCAAATTGTTTTTTACACGGTGGTGCAAGTCTTTTTGCAGGCCTTCTATCAACCGTTTTTGCCGCCTGTTGCGCGTGTAGAAAAACCCGAAAAGCCCCGCCACCGTCACGGCCATACCCAAGCCACCGGCCAGCAAAAAGTTTTGCTTGTTTTTTTGCTGAATAAGCGCCTCTTGCTTGTATTTTTCGGCCAAAAGCCGTTGGTTTTCCTTTTCCTTTTTTTCGGCTTGGTATTTGGTTTCCAGTTCATTCATTGCTTTTTGACGTTCATCATTGAAAATGGAGTCCCTCAAAACGATATATCTTTCATATAACTCCGGTAACGAATCTTTTTTATTCAACAATTTCAATAAAGTTATCTTTTCTTTCAGGCACTTTTCTTCCAGATGTAAATAATTGTTTTTCCGGGCAATGGCCAATCCCTCATTAATTTTTTGCAACGCTCTCCGGTAACGCTTCCTTTTCCTGCTTAAAGCACTACTTGTTATCAAAATACTAACTTTGGTAAAGTCATCTCCAATTTCATTGACATTTGACAATGCTTTATCCGAATACTTTTGTGCTTTTTCGTAATCTCCTTTGTTCAAATATGCTTCGGCCAAATTCTGATATGCTTCGCCCAACAACTTTTTGAATCCTGTTTTTTCCAACCACTTTATTCCTTCTTCAAAATATTCAATAGCCCTATCAATATTATTCCTTTTCATATAAACTTGACCAATACCCAAATTTATGGCTCCGGCGTATTGCAAATTATCCGTTTCCCGGGCCAGGCCTAATGCATCTTCATAATATTTCAGGGCTTTGTCATATTGTCCCATCTCTTTAAAACATCCGGCAATATTATTCAGGTTCACCAATTGAGCCGTCTTTTCTTTATTTTCTTCTAATAATTTTTCGGCTAAAAGATATATTTCGACGGCTTTTTCATAATCTCCTTTTTTAAGGTATAAATTTCCCAAATTGGTATATGTGGCGGCCAAAGTGGACTTAGCCACCCGGCTATCGCTCTTTTTTAGCTGTTTTATGGCAATATCATAATAATATTTAGCCGAATCTATTTCGTTCATCGCTTCATTGAATGCACCCAACAGCATATTTATATGCCCTAAGGTTTTTTGCGGATCGGTGGTGAATTTATAATTATTGAATCCCTTTCTTATTTCTGTTTTTGCCCTTTTGAAATCTCCTTTAAGATAATAAGCGGCCGATATGGCAAATTGAATGGGATAAACGGAGTCGAAATGAATCTCCCGGGCCGTTTTCATCGCTTTGTCCAAATAATACAAAACCGTATCCCTCGAAACCGGGAGTTCCGAAATATCCAAATAGGTTTCAATTTGCTGCCGTGGTTTTTCGTTTTTCAATCTCATTTTCAAACTATCCAACTTCTCTGCTTGCGTGTAACCTGACAATGCGGAACAACACAGAACAATAAGAATCAGGAATTTTAAACTAAAAGTTTTCATAACCTTTTCAATTAACAATCAATTAAATAGTCCGAATTAATGATTTTTTCTCATCACCCGAACGCCAACTCCATATGCATGCCCTTATCGTGATACAACTTCAACCGGGCGCCCATCTGTTTGGCCATGCCTTTCATTATCCTGATGCCGTAGGAATCGCTCCGGTCAAAGTCGATTTCCTTTTCAGGCCCCGGGCCGTTGTCATTGAGTTTTAATACATATTTATCGCCCGATTGTTCCACCACCATATCTATCCGGCCCGGATAGGCCTTGTCCTTGAAGGCGTGCTTGAACGAATTGGACAAAAACTCCGCCACAATCAAACCCAACG
>JALVVJ010000128.1 GCA_027023475.1 Flavobacteriales bacterium | reverse complement strand
GTTGAACAATCGGTAAATCCTTCCTCACAACATTTGCCGCTACTCTTTGCGCCGCCGGCAGCGGAATTTCATTCCGCCGCCGGCGCCCTGACGGCTTGTGGAGCCATAAAGTTTGCAATAAAAAAACTACTTCACCAAACTATCCGAGCGTTGGCGTAGCCGGGCCGCTTTCTGCCGAGCCGCTTCCACCCATTGTTTTTTCTTTTCTTCGGCTTTTCGGATGAGTTGATTCGCCCGCTTGTCGGCTTCCTTGCGGATTTTGTCGGCGGCCTTTTGGGCGGCGAATTTTTCCAGGGGATTGGATGCCTTGGCCACCAGTTCTTTGGCACGTTTGTCGGCTTCCTTACGAATATTATCCGCACCTATACGGGCTTGGGCAATCAAGCTGTCGCCTTGGCGTTCGGCCTGTGCAATAAGCGCTTGCGCTTGGGCATCCAGGTAGCGGGCTGTGGTGTCTACCACTTGCCGGACCTCCTGCTTAATCACGGCAGTTACCGTATCCTTCACCGTATTGACCAGTCCTTGCATACCCGTGCCTTTGCGGAACACCGGCCGGATACGCGGATGCTGCATATCGCCGGTAATTTGCAAGGTTACATACACGGTTTTGATTTGTTGCAGGGGGATGCCTAATTGGCTTAATTGTCCTTGGAAGTTTTGCATCCACGCTTGGGCTTGCGCACCCAGTTTTTCCACCGGAATTTCCAGATTCCATTGCAAGTCCAAAGTCCGGTCTAGCATTATCTTGCCCCCCAAGGAGGATTTCATTCCGTTTACCTTGAAATCAAAGGGCAAAACGGTCAGCGTGCCATCGTCTATGGCAAAATGGGCTTTGGCAGATTTGATTTCAGGTTTTTCCAGGGCTTTGAGCTTCAATACCGAAGCCGCCGAACGGAAAAAGTCCACCTGTCCGGGTTTGAGCGCAGTAGTGGTCAAATCGCCCGTGGCATCGGTGGTTTTGAGAATGGGATTGAGATATTCATCCAAATGCAGTCCGGTATTCAAATCCAGGTTCATTTGACCGCGTATTTGTTGAAGAATGGGGGCATAGGACTTGAAAAAGGTCAAGGTCGAAGCCGTTTTGTCCACCTGAACGCCGTGCATATGCAATTGCAGCGAAGTGTAGGGTTTTTTGCCCGATGTGTCGTAGGTGCCGGTCATATCCATTTGTCCGCCTAGGGCTTGGAGCAAGACCCCCCGGAGCACGGCCTTGCGGTTGGCAACGCTTATGTCGGCTTTCAGGTTATGCAAATCCATATCCTTGTAGCGCATACGTTCGGCTGTGTGACTAAACTGCAAATCCAAACCCGCGGGGATGTGCGGCGCTTGCATTTGTGTGGTATCGGATGCAGTGTCGCCTGAGGTTCCGCCGGTGAGTTCATTGGCATCGATAAAGTGCGAACGGCCTTGGAAATGTGCGCGCAGGGTACTGTCCTTGCCCGTGAGATAGGCCAAATAGTTGACCGCTTCGCCTTGGATGTCGAAATCGCTGCGTCCGGCTTGCATTTGGAGTTTGTCCAATTTCCAGGCCAGTGGCGTGATATGGGTTTCGGCCCGTGCAATACGCACGGGAAACGGCAAGCTGTCGGCATCATAGGCAAAATCGCTCAGGTTGAAATAACCCCGGGCACGGATGTGTTCGGTGTGTTGTTTTTCCATATTAGACACGCGGGCGTTCAAGGCAAAATCCGCTTGCAAGCGACCTTGGAGCTTACGCACGCCTTCCAAGGGCAAGGCCTTGCGGAAATCGCCCAGGTTTAAATCGGCTTTAAATGCCGTGTTGACCAGCGGGTCGGTCATGGGGTTGCGCACTTGCAGGCGGCCTTGGGCCGGGTTATTGTTCAGCCGGAAGGCAATAACCGGCAGATCGATAACCGTGGCGTCCAAGTTGGCACCGCCCGGAAAATCCACACGGGTTTGAACCCTGATACCGTCCAAGCTGCCGGGTAAATCCTTGCCTTTGATGCGTCCCTTGTTCACATCCAGGGCGATATGATAGGCCGGATAGGAATGTTCGTTATAAATACCCTTTACGCTGCCGTCCAGTTTGGCTTGCCCGCGGATGTCCATTTGAGGCAAGGGCGGCATATATTCGGCGGGAACCAAACTCATCAGTTTAGCCAAACTGTTTTGTGCTGTGCTGAAATGTAAGTCCATAGCAACATCGTCGTTGGGCTTCATTTCAATCAATCCGTCGAAGGTCAAAGGCAAGTCGTTTACCGTTCCGGAAATATTGCGGAAGTCAAGGGTTTGGAACCCGTCGCGCAAAACAATAGTATCGGCCAGTTGCACCCGGGCATTGACCAAATAACCGGTGCCGCCATAACGAACATCCAAGGTGTCGGCCGTGCTGTGGCCGCGCAGGGTATACACATCGTTCTTAATGTCGGTACTTCCTTCGTGGTCGAACCCGGCCAAATACAGCCGCATATCCATCGAATGGTCGTCGTAGAGCAGGCGAATGTTGCGGGCGGCATAGTGCTTCAAGTGCATTTCGAGGGCAGATGACGAAGCACCGGATTCCGTGCTGTCCGCAGAACGGACAATGTCGTAGTTGGCTTTGCCGTCGGGACGGACGAGCACCACAAAATCGGCGTTTTCCATCAGGATGTCCTTTACTTCCTTGCGACCTTTCCACAGGGCCGAAAGGTCGAATGTGAGTCCCAGATGTCCGATACGTGCCAAGGGAACATCACGGAAAACCGAATCTGCATTGATAACCGAAATGTCATTGATTTCCACATACAAATCAGGAAAACTGCGGAACAAAGTCAGGGAGGTTTTACCGAAATCCACGCGGGCACTAAGCGTGCGGTTGATGTCTAGTTTGATATATTCGATGATGCGTCCTTTGAAAAAATACGGAATGGCAACAATAGCCGAAACCAGTAAAATCAGCACTATGGAAAATATTTTCAGGAATTTTTTCATCGCCGAGCTCTTTTTGCAAATTTAATGAACAAAATCCAGTGGGACGAGGTATCTTTTACCGGATAATGAGATTATTTTTTTATCAGGGCGCCCCGGCGCTCACGTTCGCACAAGCCGCATCCTTTCGCGCTTGCTCATGCTGCGGCGTGCTCACGTGGCGCCGTCGGGCTGGCCGCTCGAATGCGGCTTGGTCCGCGGCGGTTTGCTAAGTGCCGGCTGCGGTGTCTCCTCAATGCTTCGGAGCCTGCTCGCCGGCAGCAAACCATGCCGCGCCCCTGCGCCGCATAACCGCTCCCATCCCTGGCGCGAATTTAATTATGAATTCTAAATTATGAATTTTGAATTGATTTTCAATGATTTACATTCGTTTTTTGATAAAAAAGCTCAGGTTTCCGAAGCCGCATAAATGACCCGATTATGAAGTGGAAACAAGTGTTTAAACATTCAGTCCTTTTCCAAAAAATCCCCCAAGCTGTATTTTTCGCGCACTACCGCTTTTTGAAGGCGCATCAATCCCAAAGGAGCCCGAATCATGGTTTTGAGCGTGGTGGGGTCGGCAAAATAAAGTTCGCGGCGGTGGGCTTGCGCCCAACGGTTGAGCCAAGTCAAAGTGTCGGCTGTGATGATGACAAAATTTTTGTTTTTGGCTGTAAAATGTTGTAGGGCACGCGTTAGCAAAGTGCTGTCGGAAGGGTGAAGGCGTTCCGGAAAGGGAATAAGGACAAGGTAAATATCGGGTGCTTCCAAAATGCTGTCGGTAATGTTGGCCCGGTCGTTTTCGATGTCGAAATCGTGGATGGGCGGTTCGTAACCTTTTTGAACCACACGGGTTTCGCGGCGCACGAATTCGGCCCCGGGAATGCCCCAAGGTTTATCAGCGGTTTTGAAGGCCTTTACCTTGCCATCGACCTTGTAATACCAAATATCTTCAAAAATAAAGGGCTTGGCACCGGGCGGAATTTCCATACCCTTGCGGATGTTTTTCCCTACGGCATAGGGCCGGAAGTCGATGACGGGTAAGTGATGCACCGTCCAAACGGCAAAGAGACTTGCCGCCAATACCGTTACAAACATCATTACGTCTTTGGTCCGGGAATAACGGGCATTTTCTCCCGGTTTTGTCCAAATCAAAAGCAATAGCCCCAGCAAAACGAAGTTTTTAAAGAATGTTTCACCGGGCGTGAGTTTGACGGCATCGCCAAAACATCCGCAATCGGTTACAGTGCCGGTAAAATAGGAGTAACCCGTTAGGAAAAGAAAGAAAAGCAAAAGCACAAACGTAATGCGGTAAGTGATTTTGGGCCGGTAGGCAATCAGCAAGGCCACACCCAGGGAAAGTTCCAAAACAATAAGCATTATCCCGAAGGGTAAACTCCAAGGAATAAGTGCCGGCAGATTAAGCACTTCTTCCGAAAAATATTCGTCTAGCTTGATTTGTGTGCCCACAGGATCCATCAGTTTAACCAAGCCCGAAAAAATAAAAACCGCGGCCAAAATGATACGAATAACAGGGCTGGCAAACTTGTGGATTTTCATGTGAAATAATATTTTCGATATGGAAGCAATGTTAGGAGATTTTGTTCAAAAAAACAAGTGTACATATAGAAAAATAATAAAATCCCTATAATCTTTTTTAATAATTCATAATTCTTTTGATTTGATGGAATTATTGTAAATTTGCATCGTTTAAATAGACAGTAATTATTAGTTAGAAGTTATTATGAAGATTGATGTAAAACCATTTGAGGAAGGGGTGCAACGGATGACCGTTCACTTGGACCGTGATGATTACGCCCAAAGCGTGGAGGAAGAACTGAAAAAATTGCGTAAAAAAGTGCAAATGCCGGGATTCAGGCCGGGTAAAGTCCCCGTAAGTTTGATTCGTAAGCAATACGGAGAAAGTGTCAAGGCCAAAGTTATTCAAAAAATGGTGTCGGCCAAAATCGATGAGTATATCAAAACGAATAAATTATTGCTATTGAGCAATATTATTCCTGTTAATGATTCGGCTTGGAAAGAAGAACTCAACAAAGAGAATCCCGAATTTATTTATGAATTTGCACCGGTGCCAGAATTTTCATTTCCATTGGAAAAACTCAAAGATATTAAACGCTACAAAGTAGAAGTTTCGGATAAAAGTTTGGAAGATTATATCCAATACCAACGTGAAGTTAAGGGCGATTGGGTCAAGGCCGACAAATTTGAAGAAGGTGTGATCATGTTCTTTGATGTCAAGCCCAAGGAGGGCAAAGAAGATAAGCCGGTTCGACTGTTTGCTACCTTCAATGAAGTAAAAGACAATGAAAAGGCATTGAAAATCCTTCAAAAACTTGCAAAAGGCGAAACCTATGAAGCTACGTATAAATACGTAAACGGTCTTTTGAAATTGGATGGAAAAGCGCAAGATATTTTGGAAAAACTTGGTATTGCACCGGCGGACAAAATCATATTAAGTATGGAAGCCATGGAGAAAAATCAACCCGCCGAACTCAATGCCGAGTTTTTCAATAAAGTTTTCTTAGGTGATGAAATCGAAACATTGGAACAATTCCGGGAGGAAATAAAAAACATCCTTGAAAAAACCTACATCAATAATGAACGCCAATATTACTTTGATCGTCTGACTAAACGATTAATGGAAACGGTAAACATTCATTGGCCCAAAGGGCATTTCCGGCGTCTGTATCGCTACAACAATCCGGAAATAACCGACAAGGAATTGGATGAAATTTTGAACGAGGATTACGTGAAGGGTGTTAAGTTCAATGCGATCCTTGATACCTATTTCCGTCAATATGATGTGGAACTAACTCCCGGGGATATACAAAAAACCGCCCGTGAAAAAGCATCGCAAATGTTGAGGCAATACGGAGCGTTTCAAATGATTCAATCCGAAGAACAATTGGACGGATTGGCACTGAAATGGATGGAAGAAAGCGAGGATTTTGCCAGCGATGTTCGGTTTCAAGCGCGTGTCAATAAGTTTTTCGAACACCTGGAACAACAGTTGGACGTGCCCTATGAAACCATTTCGTCCGATGAGTTCCTTAAATTGCTTGAAAATCAATCCGAAAAGCAAACCGCCGAACAAGAAGCATAAAATATTGAATATGAAAAATCCGGGAAAAGAATTTCGTAAATATGCCGTGAAACATCACGGAATCAGCAGTTTGACCTTGGAGCAATTCCAAAGCAGTATGACGCCCTACATTATTGAAGAGCGTCAATTGAACGTGGCCCAAATGGATGTTTTTTCGCGTTTGATGATGGACCGTATCATTTTTTTGGGAACGGCCATCAACGACCAAGTGGCCAATATCGTTCAAGCTCAGCTCTTGTTCCTGGAAAGCACCGACCCCACCAAAGATGTCCAGATTTACATCAATTCGCCCGGTGGAGTGGTGTATTCGGGCTTGGGTATTTACGACACCATGCAATACATCAAACCCGATGTGGCCACTATTTGCACGGGTATGGCCGCATCGATGGCCGCTATTTTGCTTGCGGCCGGAGCCAAAGGCAAACGTTCGGCCTTGCCCCATACGCGTGTGATGATTCACCAACCTTTGGGCGGCGTGCAGGGTCAGGCGTCGGATATTGAAATTACGGCCCGTGAGATTCTTCGTCTCAAAGACGAGCTCTACGAAATACTGAGCAAGCACACCGGACAACCCAAAGATAAAATCGAAGCCGACGCCGACCGCGATTATTGGATGCGTGCCGATGAGGCATTGGCTTATGGTATGGTGGACGAAGTATTGGAACGAAACAAAACCCAATGAGTTCGAACGAACAAACATATAGCCGTTTTTGTTCTTTTTGTGGGCGCGAGTCCACCGATGTGGATATGCTTATCCAAGGCCCCGACGGTGTGGCCATTTGTAATTATTGCGTGGACGAGGCCCGTCAAATGATTGATACCCTGCGCAAGGAACATGAAGCGCAGCGTCAAAATCAAGCACCGTCGAAAATACTCAAACCCAAGGAAATCTACGATTTCCTAAGCCAATACGTCATTGGTCAGGAAGAGGCCAAGAAAACCATTTCCGTGGCCGTTTACAATCACTACAAACGTATTTTTTCGCCCCGCAAAACCGCCGATGATGTGGAGTTGGAAAAAAGTAACATCCTGATGGTTGGGCCCACCGGAACGGGAAAAACGCTTATTGCCCGCAGCATTGCCAAACTTTTGGATGTTCCTTTTGCCATTGCCGACGCCACCGTGCTTACCCAAGCGGGCTATGTGGGCGAAGACGTGGAAACCATCCTGACCCGCTTGCTTCAAGCCGCCGACTATGACGTGGAGCGCGCTCAAAAAGGCATTGTTTTTATCGACGAAATTGATAAAATCGCACGCAAGGGCGACAATCCGTCCATCACCCGCGATGTGTCGGGCGAAGGGGTTCAGCAGGCCCTGCTCAAACTCCTGGAAGGCAGCGTGGTAAATGTGCCGCCCAAGGGCGGACGAAAACATCCTATGCAGGAATTTATCAAGGTGGACACAAGCAATATTCTTTTCATTGCCGGCGGGGCCTTCGACGGATTGGAAAAAATTATTGCCAAACGCTTGAACAAGCAGGCCGTGGGCTATCAAAACAAATCGCGTCAAAAAATTAGCGATGAAAATTTGCTGCGCTACGTAACGCCCGAGGATGTGCGCAAGTTCGGATTAATCCCCGAAATTATCGGTCGCCTTCCCGTGATTACCCATCTTGACCCGTTGGATAAAAAAGCACTGAAAAACATACTAACGCAACCCAAAAATGCGTTAATTAAACAATATGAGTATCTTTTCGGCTTGGACAATATCGAACTGCAATTTACCGAAGGCGCCTTGGACCTGATTGTGGACACGGCGTACCGCTTCCGTTTGGGTGCCCGTGGATTGCGCGCACTTACCGAATTGATTTTGCGCGACACCATGTTCGATTTGCCCGAAAAAACCGGAACCAAATTGGTCATAGACAAAAAATTTGTTGAAAATAAATTACAACATCTCGAACCCGAAAAAATAAAACTATCAGCATGATGAAAACGAATACACTTACGGTTATTCATCCTTTTATCCCCAAGGAACATGTGGATTTTGTGGATGAATTGATGCAGGATGCCGATGATTTGGAACTCAGAATCAGCAAGCCGCGGCTTAGCAAATGGGGCTCCTATGTGCGCGAAGGCAACCGGCACGAAATATCGGTAAACAGCAATTTGAACCCCTATCAATTCCTGCTCACGCTCTTGCACGAATATTCCCACTATGTGGTTTACAAAAAATACGGCGACAGTGTCAAACCGCACGGGCCCGAGTGGAAATCGGAGTTCAATAAGATTTTAACAAAATTGCTGGAATACGATAAATTGCCCAAAGAACTTTACGAGCTTTTGGAACGCCATGCCCAAAAACCCAAAGCATCCATCACCGCCGATCTTAAACTGAAAAAACTTTTGGATACCTATTCCAAATCGGTAACCGAACAAGGATACACCCCTTTGGAGGAATTGGCCGACGGCGAGAAGTTTTTCTTCCACGGGCGGGTATTCCAAAAGGTTCAAAAACGGCGTAAACTTTACAAGTGCTTGGATGTGGAACGGAACAAATATTATTTGTTCCAGCCCACGGTTTTGGTCAAAAAGTATAGTGAGTAATGCCGGATTCCGCCGGGCGCTTTGCCGTAATTATGGCCGGTGGGGTGGGGAGCCGTTTTTGGCCCGTTAGCACACCGGCCCTGCCCAAGCAATTTTTAGACCTCACCGGAACGGGACGCTCGTTGCTCCAACAAACCTACGACCGTGTTTCGGCCTTGGTGTCCGATGCGCATATATTGGTGCTAACCAATGCCCGTTACATTGCCAAAGTCAGGGAACAACTACCCGGCATTCCTACCGAAAACATTGTAGCGGAACCGGCAATGCGCAACACGGCGCCGGCCATACTTTTGGCCGCAAATATTATCGATCAACGCAGTCCCGGCGCTGTGATGGCCGTAATGCCTTCCGATC
>JALVVJ010000127.1 GCA_027023475.1 Flavobacteriales bacterium | reverse complement strand
TAAGGTTTTTTACTTCGATCATCAGCTAAGCAACAATTGGGTTATGATATAATTCCAAAGCACAATCATAATGCTGGTCCAAATCACCGCCTTGGTGCTGGCACGGCCCACTTCCAAGGCCCCGCCCCTTACGTAATAACCGAAAAACGATGGAATAGTGGCTATCAGAAAGGCAAATACCAATGTTTTGACCATCGAGTAAACGAAATGAAATGGTTCGAAATCCATACGGATACCTTCCAAATAATCAGCCGTGCTGACCAAATCCGTTACTTGTCCGGCCGCCCAACCGCCGAATATGCCCATGAACATACTCAGGATAATAAGGAAAGGATAAAAACTGAGCGTTGCGGCTATTTTGGGCAGTATCAAATGATTGGCCGAATTAACACCCATTACGTCCAACACGTCGATTTGCTCGGTGATGCGCATGGTGCCTATGGTCGAAGCAATGTAGGAACCCACAATGCCCGCCAAAATAACCGAACTGAGCGTGGGTGAAAATTCCAGAATCACCGATTGCTTGGCCGCAAAACCGATAAGCGAACGGTCCAACAAAGGATTTTCCAAGTTGAGCGCCGTTTGAATGGTAACAACCCCGCCGATAAAGAAATTGATAAACAATATCATCCCCACGGTTTTCAGACCGATATCATCCAACTCGCGCACATAATTTTCCCAAAAAATACGCCGGTTTTGCGGACGCGCAAAGGCCTTCCGCAGCAGTAAAAAATATTTTCCCGTAAGCTCGAAAAAACCCAAAATATGCTTCACCGGCGCGTTTTTCTTTCCTACAAAGATATAAAAACTTGGGCGGGCACGAACGGAACCGGTTTGCCGGTGCATTATCTTTTTCGTTCCGGTTGATTTTTTTTGCAAAAACGGCAAAACCATCTGTAACAATCCTCCCGTTTTACTATCTTTGTAACAAACCGGATTTTTATGAGTTCCACGCCCATTTTGCGCGCTACCGAAGTATCAAAGTCCTTTGAAAATCACCGCGCCCTGGACCGGATTTCGTTGGAAATTCCCCGCCAGAGCATTTTCGGACTCTTGGGTCCCAACGGCGCAGGAAAAACCACGTTTATACGCATTGTCAATCAAATCCTGGCGCCCGACCAAGGCCGTATTGAAATCAACGGCGAACCTTTGCGCCAAGAACACGTCCACTGCATCGGTTACCTGCCCGAAGAACGCGGGCTTTACAAAAAAATGAAAGTGGGCGAACAGGCCGTCTATTTGGCCCGGCTCAAAGGTCTGAGCCACCGGGAAGCCGTCGAACGACTGCGCCGGTGGTTCGAACGTTTCGACATCATGCCCTGGTGGAACAAAAAAGTGGAAGAATTGTCCAAGGGCATGGCCCAAAAGGTGCAGTTTATTACCACTGTTCTCCACGAACCGGATTTGCTCATTCTGGACGAACCTTTTTCCGGCTTCGACCCCATCAATACCGAACTGATCAAAACCGAAATTCTCAAACTCCGCGACCGCGGCGCTACCATTATTTTTTCCACCCACAACATGGAATCGGTGGAAGAAATTTGCGACCGCATCGCCCTGATCAACCAAGGCCGGAAAATCCTCGAAGGTCCCGTTGACCAAATCAAAAAACAATACGCCGACCACTCCTACATCCTGACCCTGGGCGGGAAAACATTCGACCCGGCCGACATTCCCGGCCAGGACTTTCAAGTCCTGGAACACCGGAACGAAAACGGCACCGCCGTGGTGCGCATCAAACTAACCGGCAACGCCGGTATCAACGATTTGGTTCGGGCCCTGTTGCCGCACTACACGCTAAAAGGACTCCAAGAATATGTTCCGCGGATGCGTGATATTTTTATCCGCACCGTCAATGCACAAACGGCGCTTCAATCCTAAAAAATTATTGGCAATGAACAAAATACTGCTCATTATTCAACGCGAATATCTGACCCGCGTCAAAAAGAAATCCTTCCTCATCCTCACCTTTCTGACCCCCTTGTTTTTTGCCGCTATGATGATTTTACCCGCCTGGCTTGCCATGCACAATATCGAAAACGACGAAAACATTTTGGTCATCGACCGCAGTGGCCTTTTTACCGGCAAACTGACCGATAGCGATAAATTACACTTTTCGGTGCAGGATATTTCGCTCGACAAAGCCAAAGAAGATTTCTACAAATCCGGTTACACGGGCATCCTTTACATCCCACATGCACCCGAAAAGGAAAATCCCGTTTTTTATTTCAAAAAACAACCTTCGGTGGTTAGCATCCAAAAACTGGAACACACGCTCGAAAACATCCTGCGCGAACAAAAACTCCGTAAAGCCCTGGGCGTTTCCCAGCAACAAATCCAAAACATCAAGGCCGATATTCACATACGCACGGTCAAGCGCGACGAATCGGGCGGCGAAAAAGCCAAGCACAACGAAGTCAGCATGAGCTTGGGCATGTTCCTGTCCATGGCCGTGTATTTTTTCATTTTCATGTATGGCGTTCAGGTGATGCGCGGCGTGATCGAAGAAAAAACCAACCGGATTGTGGAAATCATCGTTTCGTCGGTCAAGCCCTTCCAATTGATGCTGGGCAAAATCATCGGCATTGCTTTGGTGGGATTGACCCAACTGACGCTTTGGATTGTGCTCACCCTAATTTTTGCAGGTATCGGTCAGTCGTTTTTAAGCTCGCGCTTGGCCCAAGGGCCCGACACGCGCCAACTGATGACGCAAATGATGCAAAATCCGTCTGACAGCACGGCCGTGGCCGCCCTTGCCGGTGGCAATGCCAAACTGAGTCAAACCCTTGAAATCATCGGTTCGGTGCTTTCGCTACCTTGGGCCAAAATCCTGTTCGGTTTTGTATTTTTCTTCCTGTTTGGCTATTTGCTCTATGCGGCCTTGTTTGCGGCCATCGGTTCGGCGGTGGACACGCAGGAAGACACACAGCAATTCATTTTTCCGGTTACCCTGCCGCTCATTCTTTCCATTGTGATGATGCAATTTTTCATTATGAACCCCGATGGTCAATTGGCCGTTTGGATGTCGATTTTTCCGCTCACTTCGCCCATTGTGATGATGCTACGCATCCCGTTCGGTGTGCCATGGTGGCAGATTATTTTGGCGGCGGTTTTGCTCGTGGCCACCTTCTTGTTCTTGACTTGGCTAGCCGGCAAAATCTACCGCACGGGCATATTGATGTATGGAAAAAAGGCCAGCTATAAGGAACTCTGGAAGTGGTTGCGCTACTGACGGATATTTTTTTTGATTTTTAGGGCGCCCCGGCAATCGCGTTCGGGGCCCCGCCGGCGGGCGAATGCCCGCGGCGGATGGCCGGATGAAAATGAATGTTCAGGCATCCCCGCCCCGCGGCTTCGCCGCGGGGCGGGGATTTTCGGTTGATTTTCAAAGGTTTATATCCGGCCATCCGCCCGGCGCGCTGATGCGCGCCGCGGCGGGGCCTCGGCCGCCGCTTCGCGACGACGGAGCGCCTCCCGCACAAGTTCACGCATACTGTGCTGCTTCGCATCACAGGGCGTTCACTTGGCGGGACCGGCCGGCTATCATAGCCAGGTCGGCTTGCGGAAGCCCGTTCCTCACGCGTTGCCGTCGCGTGCTCCGCTCATATCTTGCTTGCATCCGGCGGTTTTTGTAGGGCCGGCGCCGTGGTCTCTTCCTCCGGGAGCCCCCGCCGCCGGCACAAAAACCCTCGCCGGCTGCCGCGCAAGGATACCGCTGCGCCCGCTGGCGCGATTTTAAGTAAAATATATTCGATTATTATAGACCTTTTTACGAAATCCTGTTTATTTCACCGGTATCCGTATAAACAATTTTATTTTGTCCTTTTCGTTAATTAAATCAAACGATATTTGTCATGAAAATTACTTTATTCGGGCTGCTGTTACTACCTGTATGGTTATCCAATGCCCAAGCCGCAAAGCAGAAAATCAAAATTTTTTATGATTGTCAAACCGTTTATTGTGAAACAACTTATTTGAAACAAAATTTGGAAGCCGTGGAATTTGTGCGCGATCGCAACTTTGCCGATGTGCACATTATCATATTATCGGAACGAAATGGTAGTGGCGGAAAAGTTTTTCATTTACATTTTATGGGCCAAAAAGACTACGAAAATCTCCAACAAAAATATGATTTTTCGGTTGGTGCCGATGTTACCCGGGAACAAATAAGACAAAAATTATTGAAATACATTAAACTCGGTTTAATTCCATATTGGTATCGAAATGGCTTGGCCGATAAGATATCAATCCGGTTGAACCTTGAACAGGAAAACAAAACAACAACCGATAAATGGCACCATTGGGTTTTCAAAATCGGTGGAAACGCGTGGTTATATGGCGACAGTAATACCGGAATGCAAAATCTCAGCGGTTATTCCAGCGCCTCCAAGGTGGACGAAAAAAATAAATTTGCATTCGGCATTCAATATAATTCCCGGCATAGACGTTACACATATAACGAAAGAATAATCAAATCGGTCAGCGAATCTTTTAATATCAACACCTACCGCATTTGGGGAATTGACCAACATTGGTCCTATGGCATTTTCGGCCGATTCAGGCATTCGAAATACCGAAATTATGCACAATCTTACAATGCCTCCGTCGGATTGGAATATAGTTTTTTCCCCTACAAAGAGTCGGCCAGTAGAAGTTTGGTATTAACCTCAAAGATTGGTGGGTTTTATAATCACTATTTCGAAAAAACCGTTTATAATAAGACCGAAGAAACCCTTTGGAATGCCGAAGTGGAATTAAGTGGTAATTTGGTAAAAAAATGGGGAAGCATCGATGCCAGCATTGATTATACTACATTCTTACATAATTTTAAATTGAATTCCGTTGGTTTTAATCTGGGCACCCGTTTAAGAATTGCCAAAGGACTTTCTTTCAACACCAGTGCCGGTTACAGTATTCAACACGACCAAATAAACATTGCCGCCGGAAATCTCAGTCTGGAAGAAACGCTTCTGATGCAAAAAGAATTACAATCAGGATACGAATATTTTATGAGTGTAGGATTAAGCTATTCATTCGGTTCCATCTACAATAGTATCGTCAATCCGCGTTTCTAATGGATTTTTGTTAATCTTATTCCTTGCCAATATTTACCGGCAAGTAGCACTCAATTCCGGCCCGGCCGGAAAAGATTCATAACTCGCTTCCTGAACCCGGCGAACCTTTTTTTAATCTCTTTCCGTATTTGTCCAAAGCTAAATTCAGCGCTTCTTCCAAATCGATTTCAAATGTATTGGCTATGCTTATGACCGAATACAACAAATCGCCGAGTTCGTGTTTCAGTTCATCACGGTATTCCAAAGGTTTCCGTCCGTAATCACTCATTTTAAGCACTTCCTTGGCCACTTCGCCCAATTCGGACAATGCATCCAAAACGCGATGTTCAACAGGCGATTCCAAACCGTATTTTTGATAAAAATCTTTAACTTTTTCTTGTAAGGATTTCATATGCAGATTTATATAAATTTATTTTCCTGCCAATTCCCGGTAAAGTTCCATCCATTGACCGGCCAAAACCTCGTCGTCAAAGCGGTGCACATATTCGCGTCCTTTACGGGCATAATCCGAAATGTCGGTTTCCATGGCCAAGCGGATCTTTTCACGTAGCGCCTCAGGATTTTGCACATCGTCCACATAAATGCCGCCCGGACCGGCCGCCTCGGGAAACACACCTTGGGCATTGGTAATGACGGGCGTGCCCGCATACAAACTTTCGATAATGGGTATGCCGAATCCCTCGAACATGCTGGGATAAATACTAACGCGGGCCAAACGGTAAAGCGCCGCCAATTCGCGTAGTTCCAAACCGTGAAGAAATAAAATCCGGTTTTCCATACCTTGGTCGTGCACATATTTCACGGCCTTATGCCCGTAGTCCGTTAGCCGGCCCACCACCACCAGGGCATAGGGCAAATCACGCAAGG
This sequence comes from Flavobacteriales bacterium, assembly GCA_027023475.1. GTDB lineage: Bacteria > Bacteroidota > Bacteroidia > Flavobacteriales > Flavobacteriaceae > JAADED01. The sequence goes on along the minus strand of JALVVJ010000127.1, from coordinate 27,548 downwards.
CCCGTAACACATTCATCAGATTTTTGCGCGGCTCCACGGTGCCCACTTGAAGCAAAAAAGTTTCGGGCAAACCGTATTTACTGCGCACCTGTTGCAAAAAATCGCCGGATAATTGCTCTTTGAAAACCGGATGGCATCCCTGATAAATCACACGGATTTTTTCCCCGGCCACACCGCCGAATTTCATAATATCACGCTTGGTTTGCCGGCTGATGGCCACCACGGCGTCCGCTTCGCGGACGGCCCGCAGGAATTTTTGGCGGTAAATCCACCGGTCGATGGGTTTGTAGAGTTCTGGGAAACGCAGAAAAATCAGGTCGTGGATGGTAACCACCGAAGCAATACCCGTCCGGCTAATGCCCGCCGGAAGTTCGGCACTAAGCCCGTGGAAAACACGGATACCGTCGCGCTTCAAATCCTTCAAAATGCCACGCGAACGCCAAAGGGCGGGAAAACGGCGCATCAAAAATCCCGTAGGCCGGCGCTCGGTCATGGCCGGAGTGAGTTGCAAGCGATGCACACGTGCCGGTTTGGGGTTGTAAAGGAAATACCGGTTTTGGGGATAATATTCGGCCAGGATACGCACCAAATCTCGGCCATAGTTACCCAAGCCGGTGCTGTTGTGGAAAATTCGTTTGGCATCGAAGCCCAAGCGGAGCATATTTTTTGTTACTTTTGGTAAAAATACGGCAAACATCCGAAACCGATAAGCAGCACTATGGAAAAACCGCAGTCCCGGACGCCCGTCAATTTGTTACAAGCGCTTGTTCCTTTGGCACTTTTGATTGTTTTGCTATACGTAAATAGCCGTGTTTTTGGCGACGGTGCCACATCGGGTCCCAATCAATTCGCTTTGATTTTAGCCGGGCTCCTGGCCGGATGGATGGGCTACCGGAAAGGCATTTCCTATGACAGTATGTTGGAACACGTGTCGCAAAACATTGCACAAACATCGGGAGCTATTATGATTTTGCTGTTTGTAGGCGCTTTGTCGGGCATTTGGCTATTGAGCGGTATTATTCCCACCATGATTTACTATGGCTTGCAATTGCTCAATCCACAGGTTTTTTTGGCCACAGCCTTGGTGATTGCCGCGGTGGTTTCGATTACCACGGGCAGTTCGTGGAACACTACGGCCACCGTGGGCATCGCATTGATGAGCATCGGTAAAGCCATGGGCTACGATGCGGCTATGATTGCGGGCGCAGTGATTTCGGGGGCCTATTTCGGCGATAAAATGTCGCCGCTTTCGGACACCACCAATTTGGCATCCGCCGTAGCGGGCACCGATTTGTTTACGCATGTGCGTTATATGCTCTACACCACCGTGCCTTCGATAACGCTTGCGTTCCTTATCTTCCTTTTCCTTGGATGGCATCATGCGGAACCGTCCGCCGGCCATTATGCGGCTCTTTTGGAAGCCATACGGAGCTCGTTCAATGTGTCGCCCTGGTTGTTTGCGGTGCCTTTGGTGGTGATTGTGTTGATTGTGCTCAAAACACGGCCGTTGGTGGCCCTGTTTGCGGGCATTGTGTTGGGCGCGGTGGCGGCTTTGATTTTCCAGCGGGATTTGCTCACGCATTTGGCCGGAACCGCTCATTTAAATTTGCGCGACGGCTACCGGCTGATTACCCAATCCATTGTGGGCGAAACCAGCATTCCCACGGATGAGCCCTTACTCAAAGACTTGTTTTCGGGCGACGGAATGACGGGTATGCTTTCGACCATTTGGCTGATTATCAGTGCTATGTTTTTCGGCGGCGTGATGGAAGCCGTGGGTGCGCTGAAACGTATCAGCTTGTTTCTGTTGCAAACACTCAAAGGCATTTTCGGCCTATTTGCGGCCACGGATTTGACTTGTATTTTGTTCAACGCCACGGCATCGGATCAGTATTTGGCCATTGTGGTGCCGGGAAAGATGTATAAACAGGCCTTCGATGATGCCGGTCTGGCACCCGAAAACCTCAGCCGGACGCTGGAAGATTCGGGCACGGTGACATCGGTGCTTATTCCGTGGAACACGGGCGGCGCCTACAATTCCAAAATGCTGGGCGTGCCCACGCAAGATTATTGGATGTTTGCTTTCTTTAATCTTATCAGTCCGGTGATGACCTTGATTTTTGCCTATTTCCGCATAAAAATCAGGTTTAAGAAAAGGTGAACATTTAAAGAATCCGCATTATTTTAGTTGGAGGCAAAAAACTTCATTCAATTATAATCCGGGTGTTGATGACAAAAATAAAACCGGTTTTTTCTTTAAATTTTTCTTTTTCGGAATGTTCGATATTTCTGACGAATCCCGGTATGCGAACAAAGGAAAAGTATGCTTTTTGTTTAGGGAATAAATTATCCAAATCGGGATGGGTTTTGCGAGCAATGCAATGGTTTGGGTGAGTTGTTCTTTGGCTTCCCTTTTTGCAGCGGCGAACCTTTTTCTTTTCCGGTCTTTTATTTCTACCAAAAAGAGGAAATTTTCGCCCGTCAGCATTCCGTCGCATCTTTTGGGATTGTTACCGGTAATTAAACAGTGGTCGATGGGTGTAAAAACAATATTTTTCCCGTTAGGGTTTTCCACTTCGGTAATTTTTTCATCGATTCTTTCGGTCGTTGTATATGCCGGGGTTTGATTCCGGTCATCGACGATATAAAATTTGGAATTGCTTTGTGGCGCCTCGGCACATTGGTTTTGAAAAAAATCAAGGACAGTCATTGGAATCCGCTAATTTATTCGACCATATCTTCGATTTCCAGCAAATCGTCATACAAATTATTGGCCCGGTCCAAATAGTTATACAAAAAGTTATTGTCGGACGGAATGCCGGAGGTTTCGGGCAAGCGAGTAACACTACCGTTATCGGTAACCTGATAAATATTCAATTGGCCGGGTGCAATTAAACTGTTCAATGATATTTCTTGCAAGTTTTTTAATTTTTCCAAGGCATTCGATTTGGTTTTTTCATCAGCTTGTTCTATCATTTGTTTGACCATATAGGCTTTGAGGTTTAAACTCAAATAGCTAATGATATAGGGACTGTGGGTTGAAAAAATAAAACGGTTAGCCGGTTTGGAATTATTAATTTCCAATAATTTTTTCATCAAATTCCATTGCGACGAAGGGAACAGGTTCTGTTCGGGTTCTTCCACAATATTGATAAACGATTTTTTGACAAAACGTTTGACCAAGGACGAAATGGCTATTTTACGCATTTCGTCCGGCATGTCCTCGGTTAATATCTTTTCCAGTTCTTTTTTAAAGTTTTCCCTTTCCAACCCGGATAAGGCGGCATTGTCATCATTAATATTTATTACCGTTTGAGCTAAATAGGATGAAACCAAATATAACGGAACTACCGACATAAAGCCACTGGCCGCATCGAAAAGCGGGATGCGATAACCGGGGCCTAATAAATTCAACCTGTCGTTTAGCCGGTCGTAGTTTACTTTGACATTGTTAAACGGGAGTTCAACTGTTTTGCTAATACTACGTTTTGCTTCTTCGAACATATCGATAAAATCGAGCAAGGAGCCGCTTGCCAGCCGGAGCATTTTAGGCGATTTTACGTAGGCCACAAAATTCCTTCCGGCTGGCACAAAGAGAATCTGCGGGAGTGCATAGCCGGCTTTTTTTTTAGTGATTTGCAACCTGTCGTCTTTGAGCGAAATGTCGAAAACTTCACCCTGATAAACGATAACTGACTCTTTTGACAAATATTTTTCAAGACGGTGGTAAGGAAGAATCGTATTTTTAAACCGGTTTTTTCGTTTGAACCATTTGCTATCATAATCACCGCGAAAGAGCACTTTCTCTATCCACATAAATGTGGAAATCAGCTTGGTTATTGTGCTTTTGCCACTTCCTTGGTTTCCGATGAATGCCGTGACTTTATCTATTTCAATCCAACCACCATTTTCCAAACATCCATCTTTGATGGGGCCAAAATTTTTTATTTTTATTCTTGGCATAAAATATTCTTCATTTGTTATTAACAAAGTTATGAAAAAATTCTCGTCGAAATAATACGCCGGGTAAGCATCCCTATTTTGATTTTTGCCTATTTCCGCATAAAAATCAGGTTTAGGCGGGGGTAAATTTGTCGGTGGAGTGATTTTTTCATCAATGAACTTTTGAAAACGTGTTATACGTAACACCGCCGATGGCAAAGAATAAATTGCGCCAGGGATGGGAGCGGTTATGCGCAGTCGGCACGCCGTAGGCCTGCCGTGGCGACGGGGCGACCAGTGGGGAGCCACGGCCGCCACGCTTGCAGGGCAAGAGCGGGCCGGCTGCGCATTTGAGCGGACAGCCCGGTCCCGACATTGCGCAAGCAATGTACGGGAGGCGCCCTAAACATATTAATCCCGAAAAATAACCGATTGTAACACCAAATTCGACCTTACAGGCCTAACCTGTAACTTATTCCGTATCCGATCCCGAATCCGAAGCCCGAAACATTGGTGCGGAAAAATCCCGGCACATAGAGCAAATCGAAACCGTCGGGTTTGGAGCCACCGAGCAGGCGTTTGCCCGATAGGAATAAATCCAAATAAACACCGTGAAAAATCTCGGCTTTGAGCGTGGCGCCCACTTCAATCCAACCGGCGTGAAGGCCGGAATAGGAGCGGTGGCCGGTCCAAACATAAGCGGGCATTTCGGGCGTAGGTGCATCGTAGGCGATACGTTGTAAATCATATGAAAAACCGGCATTTCCGTAGCGCAATCCCAAGGTTATTTCGTTGTGCATATTGCCCCAATTTTCGTAAAAATTGTAAGCATAACCGATTTTGTAATAGGTTCCGGTGGTAACGAAGGTGTAGGACGGATGCACAAAAGGCATTTGTTCCTTGCCCGCAAAAAGTTCCAGAATATGGTTGCGGTAGCCCAAATTAAGATAAGCGGCGTCCATATTGCCGCCATTCAGCTTGGAATAAATCTTTTTTCCCAAATCATAACCCAGCCGCAAGTGCGTTTCTTTAATCCAAGACGAAAAACCGGTGTTTCGCCCGGTCGTATCTTGCGGTTGGGCAAAAGCGGATACCGTCAGGAGAAGATTAATGATAAATACGTATGTGCGCCAATGTGTCATCGGTAATATCGGGTCGGGTTACGGTGATTTGCTGAATCCAATTATCATTGTCGGTCATCAGTTGTGCTTGCAGTTGCCGGTAGGTCATCCAAAAACCGCAGGCCTTGGAGATGAAGGTGTCTTTACGCACATAAAAAAACCGGACGGTATCGGGATTTGAAGCCGGAGTGCCGGTTTTTTCAAACACATATTGTGCCGTATCACGGTCGGGAGGTAAAGGCAAAAGCAAAGAATCGGTAAGGGTTGCCGGAATAAGGTTTGCGCCTTCGTAATAAACCGCCACCGAATCCACCGCCGCGGGCTGACCGCTAATGGCATTGTGGAAACGCACAACGGCTCCTTCCAAAGGTTTTTCCAGGCACAGATCGTCGCGTTCGCAGGCCGTTGCCAATATGATAGCCGAAAGTAGGAGCCATTTACGCATCCGAGGAAGTTTTTCGTTCCAACACGGCAATATTTTCCACGTGATAGGTGTGCGGAAACATATCTACGGGCCGGACAAGGCGAATTTCGTAAAAATTTTTCATCCGGGCCAAATCCCGTGCCTGCGTGGCTGAATTACAACTTACATAAACTATCCGCTTGGGAAGGAGTTTAAGTATTTGCATCACGACCCGTTCGTGCAGGCCTTCGCGCGGCGGGTCCATAATCAGCACATCGGGTTTACCGTGCTCCCGGATCAATTCACCGGAAAATAAATCCTTGGCATCGCCGGCAATAAATTCCACATTGTCAATCCTGTTGAATTGTGCATTGAAGCGGGCATCTTCAACGGCCTGCGGGAGGGTTTCAATGCCCACAACCTTGGCGGCCCTGTCGGCGATAAAAAGGGAAATACTACCGGTTCCGCTGTATAAATCATAAACGATTTGACCCGGTTCAACGGCCGCATACCGCTTGACCAACCGGTAAAGATTTTCAGTCTGATAACTATTGGTCTGAAAAAAAGATTTGGGTTTGATGCGGAATTGCAATTCGCCCAAAGTTTCAAATATATACGGTTCTCCCGCCCAAAGTTCCACATCCAAATCATAAATGGTGTCGTTGGGTTTGGGATTAATTACATATAGCAATGAGGTTATTTCGGGAAAATTTTCTTTCAGAAAATTCATCACAAGGGCGATATCCTTTTTATCGTGCCGGAAAAAATGCACCAAAACCATAATTTGTCCGCTACGGGTGATGCGCAAAGTCAATTGGCGCAGCAGGCCCTTTCGTTCGCGCGGGCTGTAAAATTCCAAACTGTTTTCTTTGGCAAAGTCGCGCAAAGCATTCCGTATCCGGTTTCCGGGTTCTGCTTGGAGGGCGCAAAATTCCACATCCAGAATTTTGTCCCAATGGCCGGGCACGTGAAATCCCAGTCCGCGCCGGTCGAAGTTTTCGCCGCTCCGGATTTGTTGGGCGGTCAGCCAACGGCTATCGGTAAAGGCATATTCCATTTTGTTGCGGTAGTGTTCGGTTTGCGGCGATGCCACGATGGGTTCGCTACGCTCCCACTCCACTCCGCCGATACGGCGCAAATTGTTCAGTACTTCATTTGCTTTTACTTCCAATTGCTTATCATAGGAAATATGTTGCAACTGGCATCCGCCGCATATGTCGTAATGCGGACAAAAAGGTTCGGTTCGCCAGCCGGAATATTCATAAAAACGCAAAGGAACGGCTTCGAAAAATTTTTTCCTTTTTTTAGTGATACGAACATCCACCAAATCGCCCGGTGCGGTATGCGGCACAAACACCAAGCGTCCGTCGGAGGCCTCTCCCACTCCTTTGCCTTTGCCACCGATTTCGAAGATTTTCAAATTTTCAATAATCTTTACTTTTCGCCGTCCCACATCCGTTGTTTTTTTCGCTGCGAAAGTAAGAAAATTCGTTATCAATATTTAATATTTAAAATTATTTTTAGAATTGATTGCACTTTGTTATTAGAAAAAAAACTTTATAAATTATCAATCATTGAAATTTTTGGCCCGATATTTGATAAATAGATAAAAAACAAGGTTTAAAAAATTGATTTATCTTTGCATACAAAATGGTTTTTAATATGAAACTCAAACACTTACTTCTTGGTTTAGTCCTGTTGGTTTCACTGCACAGTGGTTTTGCGCAAGTGGCAATTAACACCACGGGCGATGATCCCGATCCTTCGGCCATGCTCGATGTCCAATCCACCTCCAAAGGTTTTTTGGTACCGCGCATGTCCACCGACGATCGTGATGCTATTCCCAATCCCGCACCCGGATTGATTATTTTTAATAAGGATGATAATAAGTTATACTATTTTGACGGTGACCATTGGGTAAGTTTCGGTAGCGACACCGACTGGATTGTGGATGGTGATAACATGTTTTCGGGTGTAACCGGCAATGTGGGTATCGGAATCGAAAATCCGCATTACAAATTGGATGTTTTTGATTATTCTTTTCAAGTAGGACATGACAATGGCGATATTGACGGCGATGGCTTTGCGGATCCCGACGGTGGACGTATTCGTACTGACTACCGCAGCGGTTCGGCCATTCTTTTTCTTGAAGAACATGATGACCCTTTTTTGCTCAAAGCACGTCAAACCGTTAATCAAGACCTTCGCGACCTGACCTTGGGTATGTTCGACGGTAAATTGGGTATTAACCTGCCGCGCCCGCAATTCGATTTGGATGTGTTCAAGTTTTCTTTCAATGTAGGACACAATAACGGTGATGTAAATGGGGACGGTTTTATGGATTCCGAAACCGGTAAGATGTACACGTATTTCGACAATGATATTCCTTATCTCGTTTTGGAAGATTACGACGACCCCGTTATTATTCTGGGGCGCCAAACACAATACCAGGATAACCGTGATTTGATGCTGAGTATGTATCGCGGAAATTTGGGTGTAGGCATTCAATTACCCGAAGTAAAATTGGAAGTGGATGGTGCCATCCGTTTACATCAAAGCGTTGCGCCGGCTACGCCCAAGCCCGGTCAAATTTATTTTGACGGATCGCATTTCTACGGCTACACCGGTGGTGCTTGGCGACAACTGGATAACTAATCCCTGTTTCTTAGAAAAATCTTCTTATATTCTCTTTGCGGCGTTCGTACTTGATATCACTGAGTACGGACGCTTTTATTCCTATGTAAAAATACCACGAAGTGTATGGTGGCAACGGACGCCAAGTAAAGGTCATAAACCAACTTTTAAGGTCGCGGCGGAAATTAAGCACCGTGTAGGCCAATTTTTTATTGGAAATATCATAACCCGAATTAACGCCCACACGCCAGCCGGGCGATAATTCCACATTGCCGTTGAAATTTATGGTATGCGGCGCTATGGTTCTGAAATACGGACTGGCAGGATGGTAAATTTTGTTTTGATAATTGAACGAATAGGAAACATTTAAAGTCCATTTTACGGGATTGACATAGGCCCTTTGCGATTCATCGGTATCGGACTTTTCCTTGCTCCCGGAACCAATAAGGGAAACTCCGGTTGTTTTATCCTTATGCCCGAACCATTTTTTCAGTTTATCGTTACTGAGCATAAATCCGGTGCTCAACCGGAAACTGCGCAAATGAACAAGGCCTTGTCCCGCCGCATAAGCATATTGCGCCGTATTTCGACCGGCGGTGTCCACGGCATAAGGGTCCAAATTGCCGGTCAGTCGCAGGTTAAGTCCTTTAACGGGCATAATATTTCCACTCAGGTTAATATAACCCAATTTCATAGAGTCGGCATTGAAGTTGTACTGCGTGGAGAGATTAAGGTTTTTCAAAACGCTTACTTTCTTGTCCTTGCCGTCCTTGCCCCGAACCTTGGCTTCAAAAGTGTTGCCCAGGGAAATGTTGAGCAAACTTTGCGGCGAAAAACTCGGACGGCCGTACATCCCGCCGTCGAATAATGTATATTCACGCCAATCGTTCGGGTCGGACGAACCTTGATAATATTTTTTGTATTGTTCCTGTCCGGGCCGGTAACTAAAATTCAACGAAGGCGAAATGATATGCCGGACGGCCTTAATTTTACCCTTTTTACTCAACCGGAAAATACCGTAAATCACCGTGCTAAGACCTGTATTTAACGACCAATCCATAAACTGCACGGGCTTATAAATCAGCGTGTCTTGCACACTTCCGGACGTGGCATCCCAATACTTTTCGGTATGTTGGCCGTACCAAACATGTTGCAAAGAAGCCGTTTGCGTGATATTAAAGTAGCGGAACAACTTGAAATTGGTGCTCAACGGCACCGACTGACGGAAACCGCGTAATGCATGTTCCCAAGTATTGCGATTAAACATCAACGTATCCAAGGTTTCCACCTGGTTTCGTCCGTCGAAAGTGTAATCGAAATTGATGCGCTGAAAGGCATTTTTCTTGATGCCCGATTTGGAAGCAAACGGATAAATCCGGTCCAGCTTGGCATACAATTGCGGCAAAGTCATCACCACACGGTTGGTATTCACGTTTTGACTATGACTTCCGGTCAAGCTCATTTGCAAAGGTATCCGCCGGAAACGTTTTGACATAACCACCGACGATTGCATAGTGTTGTCCAGCACATGCGACAGGTTTTGCTGATTGGTGGAATAGCGGAAATACTTACTGCTACCTATGTTTACATTAGCCGAAAAATTGAACGAGGGGTTACTCTTGGGATCTTTACGGTGCGACCAACCCAGGTTCCAAATATTGCTACGGCTATACTGCGGGGAGCCGTATTCTCCCGTAATGCGTTTCTCGTAACGGAAAAGCACATTACCCCCGTATTGATAGCGTTTTTTGTAATTACTCCGCCATTGAAGACCAAAACTCCCGTTGGTGTAAACATCGGCCAAAAAAGCCATGTCGGCATATTTGCTCAGCACCAAATAAAAACCCATGTTTTGCAGGAAAAAACCCCGTTGGTCTTCACCGTAATTGGGCAAAATAAAGCCCGAGGTCCGTTTGCTGATCAACGGGAAATACCCGAAAGGAAGCACCAAAGGCGTAGGTACTTCTTCGATATACATTTGGCTGGTGCCCACCACGATTTTTTTACCCGGAACGATTTTTCCTTTATGGGCCAGGATATAATATTCCGGATTTCTGATATCCTCGGCTGTGGTGATTTTCAAGTCTTTGAAAAAATTTACACTGTCATTGACCTTTTTAGTAACATTACTAATAAGTTGAATCTCTCCTTCCTGCGTATAAGTATTCCACACCAAGGCCTTTTTGGTTTCGAAATTAAAGCGGATAGAATCGTTTTCGGTTCGCGTTTTTCCTTGCGTAAAAACCGGTCTTTGACTCGGTTTTCCGGTGGAATCGGGAATACGCCCGGCGTAAACTTCTTTTTTGTCATAATCCACCACAATGATGCCCGCTTTGAGTTCAATCTCGCCATATTTGATATGCGCCTTGTCGTAAAGGGTCAAGCGTTTATTAATTCGGTCAATCAATTGATATTGCTCGGCCTCCTTAAACAGCGGTTTTTCCAATCCGCCGGTTCCGGCGCTTAGCGTATCTCCGGGCCGAACACTATCGACAGGGAAAACGCTTGATTGCGGGTTACTTACCGAATCGTTCGGCCGTTGCAAACCGCCGATTTTTTGCAAACGATGCCCCCCTATGCCGTCAATCTGCGCATAGCTCCGGTTCCAAGATACAAACAGGAACAGCACCGAAATCAAATAAACGATATGCTGCGTGCGCTTCAAAAATACCGTGTTTTATAGCCCTTCAAAAATAGGCAAAATATGGCGAATGTTTTTTGTCAGCAGTTTTTTGTTTGCTCCACAAGCCGTCAGGGCGCCGGCGGCGGAATGAAAATTCCGCTGCCGGCGGCGCAAAAGTTTTAGCGGCGAAGCGTTTTTTCTGAAACACGCGATAAAATACCGCCTCAACCGTAAAATTCCGCCGTTTTTTTGCGCCGCCGGCCCCGCGCTCACGCGCGGCGCCGGCGCCCTTTGTCTTGCTCCGCGGCTCCCGACATTGCTGCGCAATGTGCGGGACAAGTTCCGGCAGCCCTGCGGTCTGCCTTTGCAAAGGCGGGGAGCCATCGCCTTCCCATAGCCAGCGCGCAAATCCGCGGCTTGTCTCCCCGCCAGCTCCACAAGCCGGCGGCTTCCCGGGGCCTGTGCCAAAGGCAACGCCTTGTCTTGTTCCGCCCTCCGCGAGCCCTGACGGTCTCGCTCCGGTGCTCCGGGAGCCGGCACGCTCTGGCTTCGGCTTCGCGTTTGTCTCCCTTCGCAGCTTCGCAAGCCCTTCCGGCTCCGCTTCGCTTCGCCGTTGGTCTTGCTTCGCGGCCCTCGGAGCCCTTCGGTCTCCTCGGGAAGCGGCGAACCCGCTACGCGGTTTCGCCTTCAATGTTTACAGTAGGAGAACGAAAATCGCAAATCGCCGTTCAAATGATCGGTGTTCATTATTCGAGGGCGGCCTGCCGCCCGAGCCCAAGCGCCAGGGATGGGAGCGGTTATGCGGCGAAGCGAAAGCCGTATTTTTTGTTCCGGCGAGGGGGGCTCGCAGCGCAAGAGACCACGGCGCCGGGTTTACAAAAACCGGCTTTTCGCGAGCCGCATTTGAGCGGACAGCCCGACGGCGACGGATTTCGGGCCGGCCGGTGCGAAAGCGCTCCGCCGCTTGAAGCAACGGCCGGTGCCCCGCCGCGGCGCGCAGCAGCGCGCCGGGCGGATGGCCGGACGTATTCGACTGTAAACCAACGAAACGCCCCGGCCCCGCGGCTTCGCCGCGGGGCCGGGGCGTCGATAAATCCCGTTCCAACGTCCGGCCGGCCGCCGCGGGCATCCGCCCGCCGGCGGGGCCCCGAAACCTGGCGCCGGGGCGCCCTGAAAATCAAAAACTACTTGGCGGAAATCTTTTTCATCCGGGTAATAAAAAACGGCACCGATTCGCCAAACCGCTCCCAAATCGCCTTTCGATACCCGGGCCAATACTTTTCCATAAATTCTTGCAAATCCGCCTCATCCGTAACATCGAACTGCAACGCAAAGCCGGGGGCGTTGTGGATGTGAATTTCCATAAGCACCGGCGAATGGAGCAATCCGCCGACGGTAATGGCGGGAATCAACCGGGCACGCAAATAGTCCAACAACGCTTGGCGCACGGAATCGTCGGGATGGAAGGTGATGTTTAAAATCCACATTGTCAGTCGTTTATCATACCTAATGTTTGCATACGGTCGGCCAGGGAACGGTCGTTTTTGAGCCGTGGAATCTTGTTTTGTCCGCCCAGTTTGCCCATGTCGGCCATATAACGGTTAAATCCGCCCGGCTTGACCTGTCGCAGCACCGCCGGGCGCAGGATTTTGCCTTGAATCAAATCTCGGTAATAGATGTTCTGCTCCTGCATTTGCGCATCGATAAAGCGGATAAAGGCCCCGGCATCGGCCGGCGGCTCCACAAATTCCACCAGCCATTCGTGATAGGGTAGCCCTTGGGGCGGATTCACACAAGGCGCCACGCTAAATTCAGCCACGCGCACACCGAAACGCTCCACCGCCCTGCGCATGGCTTCCTCCACTTCCTTGGCAATCACGTGCTCGCCAAAGGCCGAAATAAAGTGTTTGACCCGTCCGGTTACTTGGATACGATAGGGATCGGTGGACGTAAAACGGACGGTGTCGCCTATCACATAGGCCCATAGTCCGGCATTGGTGGTCAGCACGATGGCATAATCGCGGCCGGTTTCCACCTGTTCCAAGGTCAGGCGTTCGGGTTGGTCGTCGCCCATTTGTTCCAAGGGGACAAATTCGTAGAAAATGCCGTGGTCGGTCAAGAGCAAAAGGTCGTCGCGGCGGTAATCGTCCCTGAATGCCATAAAACCCTCCGAAGCCGGATAGGTTTCCAACAAATCCACCGGCCGGCCCACCAACTCGTCAAAACGTTGCCGGTAGGGTTCAAAGGACGTTCCGCCCGACACGAATAGCGAAAATTGCGGAAAATTCTCGCCGATGGTCTTGCCGGTGCGTGTAACGATTTTTTCGAAATAATTGATAATCCACGAAGGTATTCCGCTAAACACGGTCATGGGTTGGCCCAGGGTTTCGTCGATAATACGGTCCACCTTGGTTTCCCAATCCTCAATGATGTTGGTTTCCCAGGAAGGCAAACGGTTTTTTTGCAAATAACGCGGCACGTAGTGGGCCGCAATGCCCGAAAGCCGGCCGGTGGGAATGCCGCCTTTGTTGTCCAGTGCCGGACTACCTTGCAAGAAAATCATTTTGCCGTCCAGCCAATCCGTCCGGCCCGACACAGCCGTGTAGAGCAGTAGCATATCGCGGGCGGCACGGATGTGAAAGGGCATGGATTGGCGCGAAATGGGAATGTATTTGGTGCCCGAAGTGGTGCCGGATGTTTTGGCAAAATAGCGCGGACGCCCGGGCCAAAGAACATCGTTTTCACCACCGATGATGCGTTCGATGTACGGCCTGATGTCTTCGTAGGTTTGCAAGGGCACATGCCGGACAAAATCGGTGTGGGTTTGGATATGGTCAAAACCGGAATCACGGCCGAAGGCCGTAGCCCTGCCCGTTTGTATAAGCCGGCGGAACCATTTTTGCTGGTCGGTAACGGCTCTGCTACGTATTTTACGATAGCGGGCGTCCGTTTGACGTGCCCATAAACGGGCGACGAATGCTTTGAATCCTGCCACGATTCAATCCATTTTGTAACCCGCGAAAGTTACGGGAATTTTTCCGTTCATCAAGTGGAATTTCCTTATAGGCCGACGATTGAAATAGCGGTCGAAACCGTGTTCGGACACAATCCACACCTCGGAACGTTGATAATTTTCTTCCAAATGCCGGGCAAGGCGCCGGTAGAATTTGTCCCTGTCATCCACCGGCAGGCGGCGGTCGTAGGGCGGATTGAAGAGTAAAGTTACCGGACCGGGAATTTTACGGGTCATAAAAAAATCTTTGGCTTCGCAACTAACGAATTGGTCCACTCCGGCGGATGCTAAATTTTTCAAGGCCTTTTCCACCAAATAAGATTCTTTGTCGTAACCGATGATGCGGATGATTTCCAAGGGTTCACGCACGTGCTTCATAACGGCATTCCGGATTTGCGCATACAATGCCGGGTCAAAATCCTTCCACTGCATAAAGGCGAATTTTTCACGGAAAATGCCGGGCGGAATATTGGCTGCCAACAAAGCACCTTCGATGGGAATGGTGCCCGAGCCGCACATGGGGTCGATCAAATGGGTTTGACCTTTCCAGCGGGCCAAACGCAAAAGTCCGGCCGCCAAAACTTCGTTGATGGGCGCCGGGCCTGTGGCCGTCCGGTAACCGCGCTTGAACAAGGGATCGCCCGAAGCATCCAAGGAAACCGAAATTTGGTCGCGAAAAAGGTGCAGGTCGATACGAATGTCGGGATTGTCTTTGTTCACCGACGGCCGGTAACCCGTTACTTCACGGAAGCGGTCGGCCAGGGCATCCTTGGCCTTTTGGCTCACGAAATGCGTATGCGGCAGCGTATCCAAACGGCCGGAAATATGAAAGTAAACCGTTTTGTTCACATCGAAATATGCTTCCCAGGGAATGGCTTTGATTTTGTCGTAGAGGGCGGCCACGGATCTGATGTTACGCAAGTGGGCAATGGGTTTAAGGATACGCAAAGCCGTGGCAAGCCGCAGGTTGGCCTTATACATAAAACCTTTGTCGCCATAGAATTCCACCGCCCTGACCAATGGACGCGGACGTTGTCCGCCCAGTTCCTGCAACTCGCGTGCCAAAACCTTTTCCAGCCCCTTGAAGGTGGTGGCGATCATCTTAAAATTTTCCCCGTTCATTCGATGTGAATTTTCTTGCCCAAAAATTTCGGCTTATTTCCCCACAATATATCGATTTTAACGCGAATACGCGCCAACAATTCACGTAAAAACATTTTGGTGTCGGACGGACGCCCCGCTCCTTCCACTGCCAAACCGTAAGGGTGCATCCCGTAGCGATGTCCGATGTAAACCGCACGGCGTACATGAAAATTTTGTGAAACAACAATCAGGGTGTCCAAGCCGAAAATTTCCTTGGCCCTGAGCATAGAGTCAAAGGTGCGAAAACCGGCGTAATCCAAAAATATACGTTCTTTCGGGATGCCGGCCCGAATCAAATCCTTACGCATGGTGGCCGGTTCGTTGTAATGTCTGGTGGAATTGTCGCCACTAAGAAGTAAATATTGCACCTTGCCGCTGCTAAACAATTTTTCGGCGGCAAGTAAACGGTGCATATAATAAAGATTCAAACGTCCGTCCCGTGTATATTTGGCCGTTCCCAGCACCAAGCCCACACGTGCAGGCGGAATCCGGCCGATGTCGGTGTATATCCATTTCGACACCGCCTGCTCGATTTGGAAATACGTGACCAAAATAAACCCCGCAACAAACAGAGCCAAGAAAAAAAGATATTTCAAACGCCGCCTCAATGCCGGAAATTAAATACCCAAAATTTCGGCATTCACCCGGAATACCGCCGTAATGTTTACCGTGTAATCCCGCGTGAGAATTTCATCGGTGGTGGTGCGGACTTTTAATTTGTAGGTATCTTGGATAAGATATTCTTTCAGGTCATCTTCGGTGGTAATCAAATCCAATGTTCCTCCCACCGAATCGGGAATATTATTGCGCCAAGCGATTTTTTTCTCAGCCAATCCGTCGGCACTGATAAAAATTTCCACCTTATTCAAAAACGAAAAAGTTCCATTGGCCGGATCGGTAATTTCCAAGCGCAAGGATTTGAGTTTTATTTCCTGAATCAAATCCGAGTGAGTGTTATTGTTCTCAAACTCTTCGGAAGAGTTGGTGGTAATGGGCGGCGTGGGAATATTGTAGGGCGATGCTACGGGAATTCCGGCCGGTATGGTAATTTCGCTATGATAAGTCAAATCGAATTGGGTCAGCTTATCCAGTTTTTTGCATTTCATGGCAGCAAGCACCAATATGCTCAAAACAATTATGTAGGTAAAATATTTTTTTGTCATGCTAAATAAAATTTTGGTATCTTTCACTGAACAAAAAGTGTTCCATTTATTATGCAAAGTTATAATAATGGACGCGTCTAAACAAACCGGCCGCATGCAAGAGGATTTTCTTCACTATGTTTGGCAATACGGATTGTTCGACAAACAAGACCTGCGTACCCGCGACGGGCTTTCGTTGGAGATTCTTTCTTCCGGATTTTATAACCTCGACCAAGGCCCCGATTTTACCGATGTCCGCCTGCGCATCGACGGCCGGCTCTGGGCGGGCAATGTGGAAATTCATCGCAAATCCTCGGATTGGTTCGCCCATCACCACGAACAGGACCCCCGCTACGACAGTGTCATCCTGCATGTGGTTTACGAATACGATATGCCCGTGTATAACACCCACGACGTGTATATTCCCGTGCTGGAACTCCAAGGACGCATTCCCGAACGGCTTTTGAACAATTGGAATTTTTTGCGCACCAATAAGCATCCGCTGGCCTGTGCCGGTCGTCTTGCATCCATCGACAAAATCGTGCAAACCCAATGGTTGGAACGGCTCTATGTGGAACGGCTAGAACGGCGCACCGAAAGTTTTCGCCAAATGCTCAAACGAAGTGTGCAGGACTGGGAAGGTGTTTTGTATGCCGTATTGTTGCGCTATTTCGGCATGCCGGGCAATTCGGACGTATTCGAACAATTGGCCGCCGCCCTACCCTACGAAGTTTACAAAAAATACACCGGCAACCTGCTCCAATCGGAAGCCCTGCTTTTGGGTACGGCCGGCTTGCTCGATGAAGCCCCTGCCGATGACTATACCAAACAATTGCAAACCGAATTCGATTTCCTGCGCCAAAAGCACCGGTTGCGCCCCTTGGCCGTTAAGCCCCGCTTCGGCCGTATGCGTCCGGCTAATTTTCCAAGTATCCGGCTGGCACAATTTGCCATGCTCTATCATAAGCATCCACAATTGTTCGCCTTGCTTATTCACAAAACCGACCCGGCCATTTGGGCCGAAACCTTGCGCACAGGAACATCGGACTATTGGAAAACCCATTACCGGCCGGGCAAAACATCCAAGCAACGCAGCAAAATAACCGGCCGTTCGTTTGTGGAAAAACTTATCGTAAATGTGCTTATTCCCGTGCAATTTGCCTGGCAAACCGCCTACGGCACGCCCCACACGGAGTCCCTTTTGGAATTGGCCCGCCGCTTGCCGTCCGAAAATAACCGTATCACCCGGCTTTTTGCCGGACAAGGTTTGCCCAATACCAACGCCCTGCATTCGCAGGCCCTGATGCAACTCAAAACCGCCTATTGCGATGCCAAACGCTGCACCCTTTGCGCCTTTGGAAACCAAATCCTCCGTTCCGGCGAAAATACGTAATATTGCTTGCAAATCCCCTTGGCCATGCGACTTATCGACCGCTGGCGTTTGACGCTCGAAAAATACGGACTGGACGTTTCCTACCGGTTGGCCAACCGGCTGGGCATTCCGGCGCGGAATGTGCGTATGTTTTTTATTTACCTTTCGTTTCCCACACTGGGTTTGTCGTTTTTCCTATACATTTTTTTGGCTTTTGCTTTACGCGTCAAGGACACCTTTTACCGCAAAAGGCCCGATATTTTCGATTTGTAGGAAATATTGGCCGTTTCACCACAACATTTCGCGGCATTCTGCACAGTGTCGCATAGCATTTTTGTAATTCAAATTAACCACAGCATTTCGCAGAGTACGTCACAGAGTTTCACGGAATTTATTATTCCTTTCCGCTACTGTAAACATTGAAGGACATAACTACTTTGTTTACGGAATAATCTTGCATAAAATTAACCCTCTGTGTTACTTTGTGAAATAAACGCTGCATCCTCTGTGGTTTATAAAAATTTAACCACAGAGTCGCACAGAGTACGGCACAGAGTCGCGCAGAGTTTTTTTAAATAATCAAAAACTTTTTTTTCTCCCACTAACGTTTGCGTTAAAAAAATAATCTATTCCTTATTCAAAAAATCTTCCAATATCCGCGTCAATTCCCGCTCGGTGGCATCCAAATCACGGTTGATTACCATGATGTCGAATTGCGGCGCATATTGCATTTCTTCGCGGGCCTTGTCCAAACGGAGCCGGATTTTGTCCTCGGACTCGGTGTTGCGGCTGCGCAGCCGCTTTTCCAATTCTTCGAGGGACGGCGCTTGAACAAAAACGGACAAAGTGCGCCCGGGAAAATATTTTTTGATGTTCATTCCGCCTTTGACATCGATATCGAAAATCACGTTTTTTCCCTCGGAAAGCAAGCGTTCCACTTCGCTGCGCAAGGTGCCGTAAAAATGATCGGGATATACTTCCTCCCATTCCACAAAGGCATTTTCGGCTATTTTCTTTTTGAATTCGTCCGGCGAAAGAAAATAATAATGCCTGCCGTGTTCCTCATAGTCGCGCTTGGGCCGCGATGTGGCCGAAACCGAAAAGGCCAGGTTCAGCCGGGGATTTTTCATCAAGCGGTGCACCAAGGTGGTTTTCCCGCTGCCCGAAGGCGCCGAAAAAACGATTAATTTCCCTTGATTGTTTTCTTTGTGCTGCATGAAATCGAATTTATCAGCCATTCCAAAAGTAAGACTTTTCGGCCAAACCACCCCGGAAAAAATGATTAAATTTGTTGCAATACAAAATCCGGACACAATGAATAAGAAACAAAAATCACCCATACCACACAAAAAACTTTTACGCATTGCGCTGAACTACGGAAGCATTATGGCCATTATCGGCGTGGTGGGTTTTGTGTTGAACAATGCCTTTGCCGGTAACCGGGCCTTGGCCTCGGTTATTTCCATCGGTACCTATGTGGCGGCGGCCTTTACGGTGTATTACGGTGTCAAAAAATTCAAATCCGATTTCGGTTCCCTTTCCATGCGCGACGGGCTTATGCTGTCATTGTACACCGGCGTTATTTCCGGGCTTATTATTAGCGCCTACATGTATTTGTATTACTACGTTATCAGTCCCGAGGCCATCGACAAAGTGATGGAACATCAACGCGAAGCGCTGGAAAAATTGCCTCAATTCCAGAATCAACCCAACAAAATCGAGGAAGAAGTTGCCAAATTTAGAGCCGGATTTCCTTATTATCTGCTAGTGGGGCCCATCATCGGACAAAGTTTTATCGCCCTATTGGCCGGCCTTACTTCGGCCTTTATGCTTAAAGACCAAGAACTGGCCCGATGAAAATTTCGGTGGTCATACCTTTGCTCAACGAAGCGGAATCCTTGCCCGAACTGCATCAACGGCTGGGCGAAGCGATTAGCCCGCACTACGACTACGAAATTATTTTTGTGGACGACGGCAGCACGGACGGTTCCTGGGCCATTATCGAAGACCTGGCCGCCCGCGACAAACACGTGCACGGCATCAAATTCCGCCGCAATTACGGCAAATCGCAGGCCTTGGATGCGGGCTTCCGCCGGGTCAAGGGCGATGTGATTATCACTATGGATGCCGATTTGCAAGACGATCCGGCCGAAATTCCCGGGCTGGTTCAAAAACTTACGGACGAAAACCTGGATTTGGTTTCGTGCTGGAAGCAAAAACGCAAGGACCCCGTGCTGACCAAAAACCTGCCGTCCAAACTGTTCAACTGGGCGGCGCGCAAGGTTTCGGGCATCCGCTTGCACGATTTCAATTGCGGGTTGAAGGCCTACCGCCGCGAGGTTATCGACAACATCCGCGTCTATGGCGAAATGCACCGCTACATTCCGTTCCTGGCCAAGCAGGCCGGTTTCGGCCGGATAGGCGAAAAGCCCGTGATACATCATGCCCGCAAATACGGCCACACCAAGTTCGGTTCCGACCGCTTTATCAAGGGCGTTTTGGACTTGATTACGCTATGGTTTCACATGCGCTTTGCCAAGCGGCCTATGTATTTGTTCGGCGGCTTGGGTCTTTTGATGTTTTTTGTGGGCTTTGTGGCGGTGGCGGTGATTTTGGGCATCAAGGCCTACAAGCTCTGGCATGGCTTGCCCACCCATTTGGTAACCGACCGTCCGTGGTTTTATATTTCGGTGGCCTCCATGCTTTTGGGCAGCCAGTTTTTCCTGGCGGGCTTTATCGGCGAACTGATTTTACAGCAGGGCAGCCGGTCGGGAATGTATAGCGTGGAAAAGGAGATTTGATGATTTTAACTATCCTTATCCGGAGTTTATTCCGGAATTAATTTGAGGTTATCGTGTAAGATATTATTAATCTTCCCTTTCATAATAATAGACGTATTTCCGTCCGGATTGATATTCACGAAAATATATCAATTCGTCCTTTGATAACTTGTAGATTTTATAGACTGCATCACCATTATACCAATGACGATCATAAAATCTTAATTTTGTATCATTTTCCAGTAGTTCCCATTTCCCGTAGTCATCTACATCATTATATTCGTCGTGAAAAAAATAATCATTTGTCCTGGTAAATACCAATCTCCCTTCGGTATCGGAGGTGTAAACCACATTGCCCGATTCATCGAATAAGGTATTTTTATAATGCTTCCAAGCTACACGGGTAAGTAATTCAGCGGCCGGAATTTGCGGTTCTTCTTCCTCTTTTTTCTTACATGATTGAAAGGAAAATAAAAAAGCACTCAACATTAGAATAACAAAAAACTTTTTCATGGTTCGATTGTTTTTACCGTAATTTTAATTTCTTACATAATAATGTATCTGCTTATCGCCATAATTGTAGTATTGTTCCGAAATAATAAAAAGATCTTCGGATAAAGTGTCAACATTGAATACTCTGTCGGAAATATCAATAATATTGCCGTCATCCAACAATTCCCATTTACCGTTACGATCTAATTGGCCCGAGGTATCAAAAACATAATAATCCTTAGACAGTGCAAAAATCCATTTGTCGTAAGGATTATTCACATGTGTTAGCGTCCCGCTCGAATTATATGTTTCCACTTTTACTCTCAACCAGTAATCCTTGGTTATTATTTCCAATGGATCGGGTTGGTTATTGTCGGAATTATCTTCGGTTTCCTGCTTTTTGCAGGATTGCAAACCGGTGTAAAGAACCGGAATTAATAGTAATATTAAAAATTTTTTCATGCTTATCTTTTTTAGCACTGCAAAAATAAAATTTTTTGATTATCCAAACAAATACATATTCGGCATATCATCATTTCTTCAAAAATTTTAAAAATACCCAAAGGAACCCCACAAGAAAACACAATTTGATATAGTCATAATAAAATAACCCATTACACAATAACCGAGACAGAAATGTTTGTATTCAAGAAACCTAATAACAAGTACTACCGGCAGGTTTATTTACCGGCCTATCTCCGCGCCAGCGGGCGCAGCGGTATCCTTGCGCAGCAGCCGGCGAAAGTTTTTGTGCGGCGGCGGGGGCTCCGAGCTCCGACGAGGAGGCATACGCACGCCGCCATACAAAAACCGCCGGATGCAAGCAAGATAGGAGCGGAGCACGCGACGGCGCCACGTGAGGAACGTCCGTCCGCAAGCGTGCTCCGTCACCGCGAAGCGGCGGACGATGCGCCGCAGGCGCTCCGAACGTGTGCGGCGGGGCGCCCAAATAAAAAATTAATCGCCGTTTTGCTCGCGCAATTTTTGCTCGTATTCGTCGAGGATGGGTTTGAGCGTTTTTTCGGGTATGTCCAGAATGCGGATATACATCAGGGCGTCCACACTGTTGTTGAAGTCGGGATCCACATTGAAGCTGATGATTTTGGCGTTTTGACGGATATATTGCTTGATGAGCACGGGCATACGCAGATAGTTGGGTTCCAGTTCGTCGATGATTTTGTCCAGCTTGTTGAGGTCGCTCTGGGCGGCTTCGAAAATAAAATCCTTGTCGGCATCTTTGAGCTTGACTTTGAACTCCTTACGCGGGTGGATGTAGTTGGCCAGGAAAGGGTCGTAGTAGTGCGATTTCATAAACTCGATCATCAGGGCCTTCGAAAAATCGGAGAATTTGTCGCTGATGCTCACGCCGCCCACCAAGTATTTGTGCTGCGGATAGCGCAGGATGGTGTGCAGGATGCCCTGCCAGAGCAAAAAGAGCGGATAGGGTTTTTGCTGGTATTCGGGAACAACAAAGGCACGGCCCAGTTCGAGTCCGTTTTTGAGGATGTATTCGGCTTCGGGCTCAAAGCGGAAAAGCGAAGGAATATAGAAACCCTTGATGCCGTATTTTTCGTATATCTCGCGTCCGATGCCAATGCGGTAGGCGCCTACGATTTTCCGGGCCTGGTCGTCCCAAAGGAACAAGTGTTTGTAGTGGCGGTCGTAGCTGTCCAAATCGAAACGCTTGCCCGTGCCTTCGCCGATGCGGCGGAAGGTGATTTCGCGCAGGCGGCTTATTTCGCGCAAAATATGGGGGATGTCCTTGCTATCGGCCAAATAAACCTGATAATGGTTGCGTTGGAGTAGTTGCTTACCGGCACTGCGCAGGGCCCGAATTTCGGGAAGGATTTTTTCCACCGGCACGGGGTCGATGATTTTTTTGTCGCGGCCCGAAAAGAGTTTTTTGAGCGAAAAGCCCGCCGGTTTGGCCGGTGTTTTTTCGAAAGGTTTGGCCAGGAGATAGGTTTTGCGGCGCACATATTCGCCAAAACTTATGTGGTCGGGGAATTTGCTTATTTCGGCGGGTTTGACGGGGTGTCCTATGCGCACGTAGATGTGAGAACGTTTTTTGTTGAAAAGTTCGGAAGGCAAGCGGGCGGTGCGAAACATGGGGCCCAGCTTGGAAAGCCAGTAGAACACCCGGCTGTTGCGGGCGTGGAAATAGATGGGAATCACGGGCACACCGGCCTTGTAGATGAGTTTAAGGGCCGCTTCGTCCCAATCCTTGTCGATGTAGATGTTTCCTTCGCGGAAGGTGGAAACTTCGCCGGCGGGAAATATACCGATGGCATGTCCTTGATGCAAGTGTTGCAGGGCACCGCGCAGGCCGGGATAGCTGGATTTGGATTCCTTGCGGTCTTCGAAGGGATTGACGGGCAAGAAGTAATCACGCAGGGGTTCGATTTTGTCCAGCAGAAAATTGGTCAGCACTTTGTAGTCGGGGCGTTTTTCCAGAATCAGTTTAATCAGGAGCATACCGTCGAGGCCACCCAACGGATGATTGGACACGGTGATAAAGGGCCCTTCGCGGGGGATGCGGCGAAGGTCTTCGGGGGCTATTTCGAGCTTTGCGCCTATTTCGTCCAGGATTTTGTCCAGGAATTCCTTGCCATGCAAGTGTTTGTTACGTTCGTAGAACCGGTTGAGTTTATCGAGCCGGAGGACATACATCAAACCGGCTCCCAGCAGGTAGGAAAGAACATTTTGTTTGCGAATGCCCAATGCACGTGCCAAGTCGTAAGGTCCGACCAAACTCATTCCTCAGAATTTTTTCAAATTTAGTCAAAAAGCGGGAAGTTTGGGGAGGGGATTTTTAAACATCTTCAACAATTCCCCGAATTTTCCCTATCTTAATCCCGTAAAAATCAACTGCCTTGCCCGCCACGGTTTCACATACCACCCGGACCTTCCCCTTCGGTGAGGAAATGGCCGCGCAGCATGCCGGCGGGGATTACGCCACGCGCTACAAATTCAACGGCAAAGAACTCGACCAAGAAACGGGCTACTATTACTACGGCGCCCGCTACTATGACCCGGTGATTTCCAGGTGGTTGAGTGTGGACCCGCTGGCGGAGAAGTATCCCAGGTTTTCGGCGTATAACTATACCCTGAATAATCCTATAAGATATGTTGATAGTGATGGAAAGGAAAATGATGATTGGGTTGAGATAAATGGGAAAATGATATATGATAATAGAGTAACTAACCAAGACGATGCTACTGCTCTATATGGTGAAAATGCAATATATAGGCCCATAGGATATACGTATACGACGACAAGTGGGGAGAGGGTAGAATTAGGCGATTATGGATTTTACAAGAAGAATGGCCAGATATTTTCTGCACCGGATATGGCACAGTATTCATTGGCTTATACTAATCCCGAATTAGCAATGGCGAAAGCAAATGCTACCATTGAAAAACTTAAATTAAGTTATTCATTTGTTCTTGGAATTCGCACATTTCAGGCAGCAGATGCTGCGACTCCGGAACCAACTGATGTAGTTCCGTTGAAATGGCTTGCTTATGGATTGTTATTTTTAGGAACTGCATATTATATTGCTAAAATGGAGAAAGAAATAGAAGCTATTCGAAGAAGAGCCGGAGGCCCGCAAGGTGTACAATATTCCCTGCGTGCTACAAGTTCTGGACAATATGTGTGCTATACATGCATCAGCGGAACAATTGATTTAAGCTCAGGAGATGTGTGGAAATATGGTGAAACGATTAATCCGGGTAATAGATATTCTGATAAATGGTTAATCGATAATAGTTTGAGATTTGTCCCTGAATTTTACGGAAATCAGGTACAAATTAAAATTGAAGAAAAAAAGAAAATTTATGGATATTTTCTAAAATATGGTCATTTACCACCTGGTAATAAAATATTTAGATGATGAAGTTTGCAATAGCACAAGAAATTGATTTAGAAGCCTCAAAAAAAGTGCATATAATTGAAAAGGTATCTAATTTAATAAAGTCATTTTTGTCAAACAAAGATTATGGAGATGGCCTTCAACATTTTTATATCGGGTGTATTTGCATTAGACCGAGGCCCGGATATGAAGATTGGTTTAAAATAAGAAGACCTAGGTATTATAAAGAAACCACGGTAGAAAGTATAGATGGAAGTAAAAAGGTACTTTACGGAGTGTACGGTTACGACATCAAGCCCGATTATGAGAGGTTTGTATATAGCTCAGATGAAGAATCTGAGAGAATATTGGCAGAGGAGATATTAAAATCACTATCGCATTTTGATCGATTATCCAAGAGGGTCAAAAACTTTGATGCTAAGCGGTTTAAGAGGGACTTAGAACATTTTTTAAAAACAACATTTAATTTAGATTAAATCCCCCCTCCGCCGGACGCTCCCGCCCCGGCGGGGCTAATTTTCAAACAAACCCAAGAAATCCCCGAATTTTCCCTATCTTAATCCCGTAAAAACCCACCGCTTTGCCCGCCACGGTTTCACATACCGCCCGAACTTAGGCCTCACTTTCCCCCATGCGCCGGCTTTCCAAAATCCGTCGGGCGGCCAACACACTAAGCGCCGCCACCGCTATGCCGCCCAACACATCCGTAGGATAATGCACGCCCAGCGCCATACGCGTATAGGCAATCAACAAGGCCCATGCCAAGAGCAAAAAGCGTAAAAAAGGCGAACGCGTCAGCGGCCACAGGGCAAACAGCAGCGTAAACACCTCCGCCGTGTGCCCCGAAGGAAACGAACCCTGCCCGCCCAGGGCCAATTGATCAATTTCGGTCCACTCCGCAAAAGGCCGCGGTCGTGCCACCCACCATTTGAGCAGGTGAACCAAGGCGACGGTAAAGAGTAAGGATAAGCCAAGCAACCAAAAATCACGCGGCGGACGTCGCCTTTGCCGCCAAACCGCATAGGCCAGCCATAACAAAATCAGCGCCGAAAGCACGCTTACGCCGGCCGTAAGCCCCTGCAAAAACCCGTCCAGGGCTGCAATGCGATGCGTTTGCAGGTAGTAAACAATGCGGGCGTCGGTTTCCACGGGCGGTTAGGGCTGGTTTAACGCACGCCGTCGGCCTGTTGCATGGCCTGCAACACGTTCAGGATTTTGCGCGTGGTGCGGTCGATGTCAAAGTCCAAGCCCATGGAAAAGCGCACCAAACCTTCGGAAAGTCCCATGGCTTTTTGCTCTTCGGGCGGCACTTCACTCGATGTGCCCTTGCCAGGTGCATTAAACAGCGTTTTGTAAAAGCCCAAGCTCACGGCCAGGTAGCCCAAGTTGGCATCCTGCATGCGTTCCATAAACTCCGCCGCACGTTCGGCGGTTTCCAAATCCAGCGTGATCATACCGCCGAAACCGAATTCCGGATTCATCATTCGCTTAAACAGTTCATGTTGCGGATGCGATGGCAAGCCCGGATATTTGACCCGCAGCCCCGCTTTGTCCAAGGCATGGGCCAGGGCCAGGGCATTTTGGCTGTGTTTGACCATTCGCACGGGCAAAGTGTGCATGTTTTTCAGCACTTCGGCCGCTCGTAAACTGTCCATCACCGGCCCCAACAGCATGGCCGCACCGTCGTTTACGTTGCGCAAGTCTTCGATAAAGTCCGAACGGCCACACACGCAACCGCCCACCATGTCGTTCATGCCGTTGATAAACTTGGTCAAGCTGTGAATCACAATGTCGGCTCCCAACACGGCCGGCGAAAAAATGAGCGGCGTAAAAGTGTTGTCCACCACCAGCGGAATGCCGTGCCGGCGGGCAACGGCCGAAAGGGCCGGTATGTCGGCCACTTCCAGCAGCGGATTGCTCAGCGTTTCGGTGTAGATCAACTTGGTTCCGGGCCCTATGGCGGCTTCCACCTTGGCGGCGTCGGTAATGTCCACAAAGCTGACACGGATGCCGTATTTGGGCAAAAAGTTTTTCAGAAAGGCATAGGTCCCGCCATACACGGTGCGCGAGCTCACCACATGGTCGCCTGCGCGCAAAAGGTGCATCAACACCGACGTAATGGCACCCATCCCCGATGCGGTTACCAGGGCCGATTCGGTGTTTTCCATGGCCGCCAATGCCTCGGACAGGTAGCGCGTCGAAGGGCTCGAATGCCGCGAATACAGGTAGCATCCGTCCGCCTCACCCTGAAAGGTATCCAGCATAGTTTTGGCACTCAGGAAGGTATAGGTGGCCGAATCCGAAATCGAAGGGTTCACCCCGCCGAATTCGCCGAAAAATTGCAAATCCTGAATGCGGTCGGCCGGCTTGTGCTTATGTTTTCCCATGATGATAGATTTATTTACGTATAACCGATATGAAATTTACAAAATTTTTCGCTTAAAATTCGTTTCCCCTGTCATTCTTCCTCTTGGTCCAGTTCTTCCACTTCCTTCACAAAATACTTGGTGTCGCCCATCCACGGCACTTTCCAAAAGCGTTCGATGTATTTGATTTTGATGTCTTTGCCTTGCAAATCCAGCAGTTGGCTACGCACTTCCTTGTCGCTGTGTTGCACCGAAAAAGCCCAACGCTGGTCGTGCCCGATACCCAAGCTCAGTTCACCTTCCCAGGTTTTGAACAGGATACCCTTGTGGCTGAGTTTAATAAGGCGTCCGGCGCGGTAACCTTCGCTATACGGCACGTAGTAGTTAAAGGCGTAGAGTCCCGCCGCCACGACAATCAGAAAAAGCAGGAATTTGATAAGGAATTTTTTCATAATGCGCGCTTTTTCCAAAGTTACAGATTTTTGCGCACACGGTGATGGTTTTATTTTTTGTTTTTTGGGCGCCTCCCGCACATCGCTTATGCGATGTCGGGACCGGGCTGTCCGCTCAAATGCGGCTCGGGCAGTGCCGTGGTTTTGCGCGGGCTGTGGCTACGCTTGCCCGCGCCCGCCCGTGCGTGGG